>NZ_DAIK01000082.1:0-18835 GCF_002496085.1 Methanosaeta sp. UBA458
GTGGCGGTTTGCATCATGATGGATATCAATGAGGATTGGATAACAGGTAATAGGTATTTATCTATAGAGGGGTGAGTAGAATCAGGACACGGGGCCACTGAGATTTTACAGCAATTATGGCATGCTACCCTAGCTTAAACTTATTTTCACACTCATTTACCAAATTATCTAGATATTCTATAATGCTTTCACATGTTTGTATAACGTCTTTTTTATCAAATTCTGGCACATGAACTTTATCGCCTTTAACTAAATAGCGACTAACATAAATGAACCAACGAATTAAGGTTTTAGGCTCAGGCGGTTCCAATGTAGGCAACACTTCTGTAATTTCGCTTTCTTTTGTCTCAGGTTTTGATCCTTCTTTTTCAAGAATAATATCCGCACTAAGGTCGAGACTACGTGTTGCTCCGGTAGGTATAGGCTCCTGGTGTACGCTGTAATTTCTAACCTCTTTAGAAAACTTAAGATCAAGCAGTTGACCCATTTCAGCTTGTTTAATACCATACCACCCGTCCCACTTATCACCAACCTTCTTTCCAAAACCTTCTTTTATCTCATATTGCTTTTGCATGTGAAATGTAACACTTCTTGCAGCTTCGACAAATGAGCTAAGAGCATAAGAAAATTCTTCGTCGTCTTGAAATGCCGTCTTCATTTCAGAGAGATCATGTTTTGCTCTCTCTAATGAAAATCTGGTGGGATCTTGTATCATATCAAAAACGGGATGCATCTATTCAATATAAACTTTTTCATAATTAATCCTGCATTTCGCATTAACTGTTTTGAATGCTCAATAATTTTCAGGTTGCTGTTTTTTGATTCGAAATCCTTTGACACATTTGGAACAGCCTTACTGTGAATTGCGGGCAACTTGACCAGCGAAAGCTTTTCCGTGTTGCGAGAATCAAAACAAAGGCTCTTCGTGGGTGAGATATGGCAGAGATTATAGCCTCTGTTCCTCTGCGCCTCTGTGGTTGGGTCAGAGCATCGCGGTTCACCACAACGGCAAAGACACAGAGAATTTGCGATTCAAGTTCACCCATACTTAATAGCGAAGAGCCAAAACAAAAGATTCCTGAGCTGGGAGATATCAAGACAGCAAGGACATTCCCCTCCCTGGCAAGGAGGACAGGATGGGAAATATGAGGCAAGCCTCCAGCTTCCATTTGGCTGCCCCAGCTGCCCTATCCAGCGATGCTTTTTCCGGTTATGCTCTCATCAGTTATGCTTGTCCGTCAGCTTCTCAAAGCAATCCAGGCATGCTACCAATCCACTTGCGGTCCGGCCGCAGATCTCCATGAATTCCTCGCCTCACACCTGGCACCGAAGAGTGGGATGAATCTGCGCCTTCCTTGGCTGAGGGATTTGGACCGTGCTCACGCTGAGCAGCTCATCATCTGGAGCTTTAATGATCCTCTCCATCTCCCGAACTCTCATAATCTCCAACTCCCGTCTCTCCTCTGCAGTTAGCTCCCCCTTGAAGTACCGGGCTCTGATCTCGTCCATGCCCTTCGATAGATCCCCTTTTAAGTAGATTCTAGTCGCCCGGCCATCATTTCTGGAGAAGAAGGTGAAGGCTTGCTTCCCATGATCCTTGATGATCAGATTTCCCTTGCCTGCGGTGCACCCTAAGATCTGCTGCACAACATCCACGCTGCAGGATTTATTCTCAGCAATGCACACCAGCTCCTCATCCTCGGATCTGGGATGATGCTCTTTAACATACTTTGCCACTCTGTAGCCTATGGCAACCCCGGACATAGATGCCCGTGAAATTCAACTGCCGCATTTAGGTCGTCGTCCATAATTCCTCTTTATCGGTATCTTGATTCTCATCCCCAATCTTGCCAGCAGCTCGGTCCTCCATCACTCCACCCGTCTGACCATCTATCTCCCTGCCCACCCGACCATCCATCGTCCCATCTTTCAGCGAGCCTCTCTTCTCTCTCATGTCAAATTCCCCACAGGCGCTCTCTATCAGCCCTCTGGTGTAGGGATCGACAGCATTGGAGAGAATATCATCCGTAGCCCCTTCCTCCACAATCCTGCCTTTCAGCAGTACTGCTATCCGGTCGCTCGCCTTCCTGGCTACTGCTATGTCATGGGTAACAAGCAGAATGCCAAGGCCCATCCTCTCCTGCAGATTCAAGAGGAGCTTCAGGATCTTCGCCTGCACGCTGGGATCGAGCGCCGAGGTGGGCTCATCGGCAATCAAGAGCTTTGGCCTGAGGGCCAGGGCCCTGGCTATCGCCACCCTCTGCACCTCTCCCCCGCTCAGCTGATGGGGATACTTCGCCAAAAATCGATCGCTTATCGGCAGCTCCGCCTGTCTTATGACCTCTCGTGCCCTGGCCACCCTCTCTTCAGGGCTTCCTCTGCGCATCACATTCAGGGGCTCGAGAACTGCATCCAATACCGTCATGCGGTGGCTCACAGACTCCTTGGGATTCTGAAAGATCATCTGCACCCGGCTGTAAAAAGAGACATCCCTTTTGCCAAGCTTATTCCCTTCCAGGAAGACCTCGCCAGAGCTTTGCTGGCACAGGCCCATGATGGCCTTGGAGAGAGTGGTCTTTCCTGAGCCGCTCTCCCCCACCACCGCCAATGTCTCTCCCTCATAAAGAGTCAAATCTACTCCGGATAGAGCGGAATAGGAGTCAAATGAGACGCCCAGGTCCCGGACCTCAAGCAGGGGCACAATCCCACCCCGGTGGCAGGCGACGAACCTTCCTTTCACCTCCTGGAGGAGCGGGATTTCGGTCTTGCAGATCTCTATCCTCTGAGTGCAGCGATCGTGAAATGGACAGCCTTCGAGGCCATGGCTCATCATTCCCGGAATGCCCTGCAGATCTTTGGCCCGGTTCATGGCCGGATAGGAGCGGATAAGGCCGCGGGTGTAGGGATGAGCGGGATTTTTCATGATCTCTTGTGTATCTCCGGTCTCTACTATCCTGCCGGCATAGAGGACCGCCAGCCGATTAGCCAGCCTCTGCGCCAGCGAAATGTCATGGGTGATCAGAAGGGACATCCTGCAGTGCAGAGCTGATTGGAGTAGGCGGATGATATCCATCTTGGTCATGGCATCCAGGGACGCAGTGGGCTCATCCAGTATCAGAAGATCGGGATCATTGGCCAGGGCCATGGCGATGGAGATCCTCTGCTTCTCTCCCCCGCTCAGCTGGTGGGGGTAGGCAACAGCCTTCTCTTCGCTCAGGCCTACCGCCCGGAGGAGACGGATCATCCCGGACTGGAAACTTCTCTCTCCCCTCGATTCCTCCCCTCCCTTCAATCCTCTCAGCCCCTTTAATCTCCCAAGGCTTCCTAACTCCAGCAAGCACTGCAGTCCTTTTTGATGAATGGATATGGCCTCTATGATCTGATCCCCCACCCGCTGCACTGGATCAAGAGCATCTTCGATATTCTGAAATACCATGGCCATCTCTCCTCCCCGCAGCTGGCGAAGCTCATCCTCTGTGATCCGGAACAGATCCCTGCCATTCAGCAGCACCTCTCCTCTGGCTGCTCCCTTTGAGAGGAGGCCCATAATGGAGAGGCCCAGGGTGCTCTTTCCCGCTCCGGACTCGCCGATAATGGCCAGGCAATCGCCCTTATCGATATCCAGATCTATTCCCCTGAGGATCTCCGTCCTCGCCATCGTGACCCTAAGGCCTCTGATGCTCAGCATCCGCCAGCCTCCAAAGAGCCAACCTCCCCATTCTCATTCTCTTCTCTTTCATTCCCATATTCGCGCTCGTTCACATCATCATTCCAGTTTTCATGCACATGCTCGTGTCCGTGCTCGTGCTCATGTCTGCACAGCCTGGGGTCCATGGCTGCCTCCAGGCTCACTCCCAAAAAGCTCAGGCTCACCAGGGTGAGCGACAGAAAGATGCCAGTGGGAAGCAGCCACCACTTCCATACATCAAGATAGGTGAAGGCCAATGCCTGGTGCATCATCTTCCCCCAGCTGATGATCAGCGGATCTGAGACTCCAAGAAATGCCAGCCCCGCCTCCATGAATACCGCCCTCCTGGCATCCTGGATCATCATGGAGGCGATGATGGGAGAGATATCGGGCACTATATGGTTCTTGAGTATATGCCTCTGGTCCGCTCCAAAGGTCCTTGCGGCATAGATATGCATCCGCTCCTTCAGGGTGAGGACCTGGGAGCGCACGATTCTCGCTCCTCCTGGCCAGGAGAAGGCAGATATCAGCAAGATCAATAGTGGCAGGTTTGGCCTGAAGTAGGCCGCAATCAGAATCATCACAATGATTGTGGGAAGGGAGATCATCACATCCACTATTCTCATCCAGAAGCGCTCATAGAGCCCGCCCACCAGCGCGGAGGAGGCTCCGATCAAGACGCTAAGGGAAGAGGCGAGCAGGGCCACAGATGCTGCCACCAAGAGGGAGGTTCTCGCCCCGAAGAGCAATCTGGTCCAGATGTCCTGGCCCATGGAGTCTGTGCCCAGAAGATGATCATTCGAGGGGGAACTGAATATCCTGCCGGTGTACTCGGTGGGTGAATAGGGGGAGAGAAGGGGCGCGAATATGGCCATAAGCAAGATCGCTGCCAGCACCAGGATGCCCAGGAGCGCCATCCTATCGTGCCTGATTTCATGGCCGAGGTCAATGTGCATATCTGGTCCTCGGGTCAAGCCTCTTGTAGATTTGGTCGACAAACAGATTGGCGAAAAGAACGGTGACCGTCACCAAGAGGAGTATTCCCTGGATCAGGGGATAGTCTCTCGCATCCAAAGCGGTTCGGAGCATCAGTCCGAGGCCGGGATAAGAGAAGATTATCTCGATGAACAGCGCGCCTGTGATCAGCTGAGGAATGCGCAGGCCGGTAGCGGTGGTCACGGGCAAGAGGGCGTTTCTTCCTGCATGTGAATAGCGCAGGCAGAATTCAGAGCAGCCCTTGGCCCGGGCGGTGAGCATGAACCCCTCCTTTAATATGGTGACAACGGTGTTTCTGGTGAGAAGATAGATGCCGCCCAGATCCACTAAAACCAGAGCGGCCAGGGGCAGGGCGAGATGCCTTGCGATATCTGCGACCAAAGGGAAGCCTTCCAGGCCGGAGTAGGGGGTGAGAGCGCCGGACAGGGGAAAAAGGTTCAGGCTAACCCCGAATATGAGCAGGAGGACAATTCCTAAAAAGAAGTCGGGAAGGCCGCCCAGGAGCATGAGCCCGGCTAACAGTCCCCTGTCTATTCTCTCACCCCGGCGGTATCCGGACTCGATTCCCAGCATCACGCCCACCACGGTGGCTATCAGCAAGGACAGGCCTACGAGGAGCAGAGTCCAGGGAAGAGCACCCATGATGACTGAGGAGACCTCATCCTTATAGTAGTAAGAGAAGCCGAGGTTGCCCTGCAGGAGAGCGAGGACATAGGCGACCATCTGCTCCGACCAGGATTTGTCCAGGGCGAAGAGCTCGGTTAGGTGGGCCTCCATCTGAGGAGTCATGGCTACCAGGGCTTCGTCTCCATATATGGCCTGCAAAGGGTTGCCGGGCATCATACGGGGCAGGATGAAGTTGAGGGCGAATATGGCCAGCAGAGCTATAATGTAGCTTAGAGCCCCTCCCCTCTTTCTTCCCTCATTTGACATCTTCGTGCCTCACTGGAAATCCGCCATCATTTCGCCATCGAACATCGACCGGCTAGTGCCATTCCATTCAACTCTTGCCCTTATCGTTCTGCCAGCCTATCCTGACATCAGGGAACGAATCCATCTCTGCGGAATAAGGCTTGATGTCCAGAAGGACTGAGCCATCAAGGGCATCCATTCCCTTTACCGTGAGCCGGTTTCCCTCGACCTTCAGCAGCTGGACGATATCAATAGCAATCGGGTTTGGCCTGTTGGGAGAACGGGTGGCAAATACCCCATGCTCTCCCTTGCTGGTGGGCGGGGTGGCAAGCAGCCTCTTTCTGTCCCCCAGATGCAGCCAGAAAAGGATGAACAGGTGGGTGCATTGCTCAATATCCTTCAAACCCAATTCATATTCAGCAAAGACCTCGATCTGGCATATCTCCTCTGAGAGCCTGCCCTGACGGGGGATATCCTCTCGTCTCTTATACGGGGTGTGGATCTCTCCCATCGGAAAGAGCACCATGGGACTTATTTCTTCAGCCATTCAAATCATCATCAACGATTTTCGTGCTAATATCCATGTTTTATTTGGATTGATTGTTATCTACAACAAGAATTGGGCTATCATTTAAGACTATTGCGATTGATAGGCGAGCTACAGCCCATTGGCAAAAAAGAGTCTGCTCCGGCCGATCAGCCGCAGCATTCCAATATGGATGGGAGATCACGGGTATTCGAGATATCATCTCCGAACTGAGCTGATCTGGCAGCTAGACGAATGCCATCTTATTCAGAGCGATGGGAACACCGCTTCCAACACCTCCATAGGTGAAGTAGAAGGAGACCAGATCATTCGATGCCCAATAGCTATCGGTGTAGTACAGGGGCAGGGCGGGAAGATCCTCGGCTATCAGTTCCTGGGCAGAATCGACCAGATCCTTTCTCTTGGCGGGATCCATCACAGCCAGCTGACCTTTCAGAACTTCATTGAGATCCGAATTCTTGTCGTAGCGGGCGCTGTTGAAGCTAACCATATCCGAGACCACCTTATTCAAGATCGCCGGATCGCCACCAAGGCCACCATGGCCGCTGAGAGCGAGATCGTACTTCCACCCTCCGACCAGGCTGTCCAGGGTTTTGGAGTCAACGCTACGCAGATTGATCTTGATGCCGGCATCATCGAGATGCTTTTTGATCAGCTCAGCCTGGCGCTCGGTATCCGCTGTAGCCAGGAGCTCTATTCCATCAGGATAGCCATCGATAGAATAATACTTTCCTTCTCCGTCCATTGCGTAACCCAGCTCCTCCAGCAGCTTTCCTGTCCTGGCGGGATCATGAGCATACTCTTCTTGGCTCGGGTTATGCCAATCGTTGTCGGAGGCATAAAGTCCCGCGCTTCCCTCCAGGCCATAGCCTCTCAGGCCTGTCTTCACCAGGTCATCCCGGTCTATTGCATAGTAAAGGGCCTGCCTGAATTTGATATCGGAGAATGGCTCTTTATTGTGGTTGACCATGATCTTGGCCACCCAGTCATGATTGCCTTTTATTACGGCAAAGCCATCATCCTTGAGGCTGTCTACCGTCTCTCCGGGAACTGCAGCCGCATCGACATCTCCCTTTTCCAGGCTTGCTGATGCCATCTCCTGGCTCACTTTGATGAACTTTATCTGCTTGGTTCTGGGAGCACCCTGGTAGTAGTCCTCATTTGCCTCATAGAGATAGCTGCCCTGAGCCTTATCATAGCTCTTCAGCATGAATGGACCGGTTCCAGTCAGGGCTTCCGAATCCATGAAGCTGGCCGGATCGCTTACCCCATCATAGATATGCTCGGGAAGGATGGGCAGAGTCCCTGCCACCTGATCCAGGAAGGGGGCATACTCCTCGGTCAGAGTGATCTTGACCGTCCGGTCGTCTAAGACCTCTGCTGACTCTATGGTGCTCGAATCGACCCACTGATAGGGATGATCTTGGATATAATCGACTGTAAAGGCCACATCCTGGGCGCTGAATGGCTCTTTGTCGTTCCAGGTCACTTTATCGCGAAGATGAAATACATAGGCCTTCTCATCTGCCAGGTACTCCCAGCTCTCTGCCAGAGCGGGGACAAATCCGTTCTCGTCTTTCCAGATGAGAGTATCGAATATCAGGCTCATGCGGATGTAGCCCGGACCGCGGGAGTAATGGCCGTAGGGCGATGGGTAGCCCCAGTCTCCAGTGGAGTCGGCTATGGTGAGGGTCTCGACCGTCTCATCATCCGACCCCTGAGCGGTGACAAGCATTAGCAGCGTCAGGGCCATAGCAGCCAATACAAGGCCGGAATGCTCCCTGCTGCAAAGAGGCCCGATTGCCATATTCATAATTCTTGTGAATTTCATTCAGTATTCTCCTATGATAAAATAGTATACTCGCATATTTTAAGAGCTTTTCTAATATGAGATACATTTATGGATAATTTGTATGCTTAAAATTTAAAAAGGTATAATCCTATTCCCAGCTTTATGGATTGTGGACCTTATCTCCTCCATGTTTTCCTCAATCTATGCTGAAAGGTGCAGGA
Source organism: Methanosaeta sp. UBA458 (assembly GCF_002496085.1). Taxonomy (NCBI): domain Archaea; kingdom Methanobacteriati; phylum Methanobacteriota; class Methanomicrobia; order Methanotrichales; family Methanotrichaceae; genus Methanothrix; species Methanosaeta sp. UBA458. The sequence continues at coordinate 8,157 of NZ_DAIK01000082.1, forward strand.
TTTCTCCCTGGATATTGTCGGTCTTATTAGAGAATCTGGATGCCTGAGAGAAGCTGGCTGCAGATGACATGGAGGAAAACAGGGAGAAAGCTTTATATTCGATCATTGTCTTGGAATATTTCGTTAAATACCGAAAAGATATGAATAGCAGAAAGTGAATCTCCAAATTAGGGAGGAAAACCTTGCATAGACTAGGTTTTGATGTATCGTCTGAGGATAGAATGGAAATCAGCACAGCGGTTAGAATAGGATCCTGGGATCTTCCTCCAGGTCCAAAACCGGGTCCACAACTGCCCAGGAAGAAAAAGCCGCAAATTCCGTGAAAAAAGGTCAAAAACCTCTTTTTTAATAGGTGTGAATCCTGCAAAGCCAATGGATCTGGTGCAATATCTGCCCAGATCCGCCAAAATGGTCCGCAGAGCAGCCGAAATTCCGTTTTAGGATCAGTCATTAATGCGCGAGCATCCATGCCAATTCGCATTATATGGGCAGGCTATTTTGCATTTGATCTGGCTTATTATGCTGGTTTTTGAAGATGGCAGGAAGGGAATGAATAGATGCGTTTTCTGTGCTCATGAGGAAGGCTCGTTCTTGCTCAAAATAAGCATTCGCTCTAATTTGAGACGAATTTCGGCCTACAGCTAGGGAATTATTTAAGTATTAGTTCACAGGTAAATTGGTCACAAATGATGGTCGTAACGCACCGATATAGTGATAAATATAACGAGGAGGATATGAGATGGCATTCTACACGTTGGGCCTCACCTTTGAACTTGTGATACTCCTGACAGTTATTGTACTTGCTGTTTGGATATATGGTATATATTTTAACTTTAAGAAATGGGGCCTCGGATCCACCGGCTACCACGACCCGTTGCGCAGAAGCTTCTGGTTATTCCTTGCCACCTGGATTCATGAGGCATTTAAGGACGGCATTTGGGTATTTTTGAGGACAGTGGTGCTTGATGTTCTTCTTCTCAGGAGGACTCTTGCCAGGAGCCCGGTACGATGGGTAATGCATATGTCCATGTTTTATGGATTCCTGGCACTGGCGGCACTCTCCGGCCTTGGACTCATGCTCGATATCGTGGAGCACTTCAATTTAGCCGGATTTGCTCATGAGGCTGAGATGGTCAAAGGCATGATGGCGCTGCCCTTCGATGTATTTGGATATCTTCTGCTATTCGGCTCCACCATTGCCATATCCAGAAGGATCCTGATCAAGTTCGTGCGAGACAACACCAGCGCATACGATGCCCTCTTGATCGGAGCAGTCTTCTTGATCACCGTAACTGGATTTTACGCTGAATGGATGCGCGGCAACTCTTTCCTGGTAGGGAACATGTTTGAGTATCCCATCTACGCGCCCCACTTCGCTCTGATTCATACCTTGCTCGCCCTTGGTCTGTTCGCCTTAATTCTGCCCTGGAGCAAGTACATCCACGTGATTGCCACGCCGATGACCCTGATAGCCAATCGAGGAGGAGAGTAAAATGGCTGATAATAAAGAATCAAAGCCCTTGATGACGGGCTATATGATTTCCACCCAGCTCCTGGAGGTAGATGGCTGCAACAGATGCCAGGAGTGTATGAAGTGGTGCCCGACATTCGCCGTCAGACCGGATCGTCCCGGAATCACTCCCATGTACAAGAACGCCCGCTGGAGAGAGCTGATGGCCAAAAACCACAGCCTGCGGGCTAAGATCTTCGGCGGCAAGCCCCTGGAAGAGGACGAGATGAAGCTCTTCACCGAGGATGTGTACTACTGCACCACCTGCGGTGTATGCGGAACGGTCTGCGAGGCGGGAATAAAGACCGTCGATCTCTGGGAGGCCATGCGCCCCAACCTCGTAGCTCGCGGGGACGGGCCCTATGGCAAGCAAGCCTTCTTCCCCAAGCTGGTCAAAGCAGACCGAAATCCGTATCAAGGCAAGCAAGAAGACCGCTTGTGCTGGGTTCCCAAGGATGCAAAGGTCGATGAATCCGGCGAGATCGTATATTTCGCAGGCTGCACTGCGGCATACAGACAGCAAGCCCTGGGTGTGGCCACAGTCAGGATCCTGAATAAGCTGAATGCGGACTTCGCGATGCTGGGCAAGGACGAATGGTGCTGCGCCTCTGCCATGGTCAGAACTGGCCAGAGAGAGGTAATGGCTGAGCATGCGGTGCATAATGTCGATGCCCTCAAGGACGCGGGAGCGAAGACTGTGCTATTCGCCTGCGCTGGCTGCATCAGGAATTCCACCGTTGACTGGCCCAGGTGGTATGAGGGCTACATCCCTTACAAGAACGTGCCCCTCTCGGTCTTCCTGAGGGAGAAGCTGAGAAAGGGTGAGGTGGAGTACAAAATTCCTCTGAACTACACCGTGACCTACCATGACCCCTGCCATAACGGCCGCCATCTGATGCACGAGATCGGAAAGGATTGGGCCTTTGAAGCATCCAGGGAATGCCTTGAATCCATACCCGGATTGAAGTTCAAAGATATGCTACGTAACAGGGAACTGCAGAGATGCTGCGGCGCAGGCGGAGGCGTCAAGGCAGGCATTCCCGACCTGGCCCTGGATATGGCCAAGGCCAGAGTGATGGATGGGGAGGAAGTAAAGGCAGATGTCATTTCATCCACCTGTCCCTTCTGCAGAAGGAACATCATGGATGGCAGGAACGATGCCAAGTCCTCCATAAAGGTCCTGGACGTGGTGGAGCTGATGGCAGCATCCATGGGACTGGACATGACCATCCCCGAGAATCCCTACACCAAATACCAGGAGCAGGATGTCCTGGTCTGCGGCCCGGTCGAGTGCAAGATCGATACCGTGGAACGCAAGGCGCCAGGCAAGGATCTGGTGGGCGAGGCTCACTGAAAAGATCAGGATGCCCGGAGTTCCGGACATCTTTTTTTTCACATTTTTTGAAAAAAAATTTCTATTCCAGCCACTTTCCTGTGAAGGCCCGGGGAAGAAGGTCACGGGAGGAGGCGGTCAGAGCATCTCCTTTGCAGTTGGCCATTATCACCATGATATCCTCTCCGAACTCTATCAGGCTCTGCCTGCATATGCCGCAGGGGGATATAGGCTGGCAGCCGTCTCCTACTATCGCTATCGCCTCGAACTCCCTCTCTCCTGAGGCTATAGCTTGAGAAATAGCTACTCTCTCTGCGCATATCCCCGCGCCGGTGGAGGCGTTCTCTATGTTCCCTGCGGAATAGACGTTTCCCTTTTTAGTGAGAAGGGCAGCGCCGACCCTGAAGCGGGAGTAAGGAGCATATGCTCTGGCTATGGCCTGACCGGCGCATTCGATCAATTGGTCGTATCCTCCGGCATATGGCCTGGGGCCGATCCCCAGAGCGCCGATATACATGCATTCCGCTGGCGGAATGGTGGGAATCTCGCCGCTAGCCTCCTTGATGGGAACGCCGGAGTTTCTTATTATCGCTGCTGGAATACCCTCGTCTCCCTCTCCCATCACGATCTGAGCAGCGGATACCAGATTGTCGGCTACGGCCTTGCGGGTGATCTTGAGCTCTCTGCCGAAGAGATCCTTCTGCCCCCGGGCATCCACCACCGCCTCCAGACCGGAGCAAGCCAGCGCTACCCCAACGCAGCCCAGCCTGAGAGGATGAGTTCTACTGTCCCCGATTATCACCCCGATCTTCTTTCCGTTTGCCATTCTCTCCCGGATGGCTATGGCAGAGCCTTTGGGATCGGCGGGAAATAGGACCACATGACCCGGTGGGGCATTGGAGTTGTCGATACCGGCATTGGGAAAGAGAAATCCATTGTTCAATGTCAGGACCACTCCCGGGATGCCTCCCACGATCTCGTCCGACTCCCTGAGGATCAGCTCCATCTCTCGAGGGTCTTTTTTGTACTGGCCAGCCAGAGATATGGCCAGATCGCCTGGCTGGATCTCATCCAGATCGACCACCCGTCCCTCAGAGGTGGCGACGATGCTCTCGGAGACGACCAGTATATCTCCATCCTGGAAGGCCTGACCAGACCTATTCATTGCTCGCACCAGGAACTCCACAAGGTCGTCTCCCGGCATCAACAAGTCCGATTTAATTCCCAAAACCTGCAATAAATCACCTGTAACGCTCTGGTCTGTCGATCAGCTCCAGGGCCTCCTCAATGATAGCGGCCAAATGGCCGAGCCGGAAAGGCTGCCCTTTCAGGTTCCTGACCAGGCTTGATATTTGAGCATGAGTGCCGAGGATTAAAATCTCTTGCGGCCGCTTATCGCAGCGCAGGGCCATCTTTGGAATGGCGGCATCTCCTCCCCGGGCGAGCATCTCCTGCTTTATTATCAGGGCCTCCATGCTGCTCAGGCCCCGCACCGCCAGGATCCGAAAAGATCCCTTCCGGGAGAGGAGCTGGTATGCCCCCTCGTCCACCTGTATCCGCTTCAGATGCTCTGCCAGATCCATTCCCTGGCCGAGATAGCCCAAAACCTCGACCTGCATATCGCCAACTGCATGTTCATCCACATCGCAATCCATACTGCAATCGCTGGTCACAATCGGCCGTCCGCGGATGGCACCAGCCATGGCGATCGCATCCAGGCTGGCGGAGATGTCGTGCGTTCGGACGATATGTGCCCCCAGATAGACGGCTACTGTCGTTGCTGCCAGGCTTCCGGCAAGCCTCCCTCCAGGATCGGGAATATTCAGGCTCTCCCCGATGAATGTCTTACGGGATAAAGCAGCCACTACCGGCCGCCCGATGGCGCGCAACCGGTCAAAGCCATCCAGGATGGCCAGGTCCTGGGCTGCCGTCCTCACGGGAATCCACTTGCCGATCCCTGGATCTATGGAGATCTTATTCAGAGCAACTCCTGCTCTCACTGCCTGCCTCACTTTGTCTCCCAGGAGGGGAATGATCTGATTCAACAAAGGCAGGTCTCCAGGCCTTTGATCTGATGCCATGATGATCAGAGAGCCGTCATATTCTGCTACCTTTGAGGCCATATCAGGATCGTGCAGGCCAGAGACATCGTTGATGCAAGTAGCTCCACAGGACAGGGCCTTTTCTGCAATCTTCGCCCTTTGGGTATCTACGGAGACCACGATATCCAGGTTATCCGTGATCTCCTTTAAGGCGGCAAAGAGCCTGTCCTTCTCCACCTCTTCGCTTATGGGGGGAGATCCCGGGGCGGTAGAGACCGCACCCAGGTCAATGATATCAGCTCCCTCATCCTGCAGTCGCCTGGCAGTTGCTAGAGCCTCATTCGAGCTGGCCACTGAGCCCTTATAGAACGACTCCCGGCTGAGGTTGATGACCCCCATCAGCCGCACGGGCTGAATATCTCCAACCTTCACCCAACCCAACAAGCCTTCAATCACTTTCAACACCACTAGCTCAATGATCCTATTCCCTATTCCGAGAGCCAGAGCAGGATTCCCGTTCTCCTCGCCCGGCGGATCGCCCGGTCGAAGAGGATGAGCCCCAGCAGCAGATATAGCGCGGCCAGAGATAAACCTACAGCCAGATGATGGGGTCCGGGGATAAATATTGACCTGTAATACTCCAGGAAATAGGTCAGAGGGATGGCCCTGGCCAAGACCTGCAGAAAGAATGGGAGGACATCCACCGGATAGTAGATCCCGCTGAAAAGGAGTATCAGACCGCTCAGACTCCAGGCGGCAACATCAGCCTTTTGGCCGAAGGTGAGGATAGAGATGCAGACAGTGATTCCTATGATCGCGGCCATGGAAAAGACACCCGCCAGAAATATCAACGGGGGGATCAGGCCGCCCGCCTGAAACCTGAAATCAAACAGATAGAAGCTGATCGATGCCAGGATGGCAAAGACCACCGATCCCCTCATGATGCCGAAGAACAGGGATCCAAAGATCAGATGGCGGCTATGTATCGGGGCGATGAATGTGTTCTTTATGCTCTTGGACCACATATCAAAGAGGAGGACATAGGCCACATCCATCTGGGCCACCTGGAGAATGGTAAGAGCAATGGAACCCACCAGGAGAAAGGAGACCATGGACTCATCCACCATCAAAAATCGAGTGAGAAGGCCGATGGAGAGCAGGTTGACCAGGGGCCAGAAGAACAGCTCGAAGAGGGTGAAGACGTTCCTCTTGGAGATCACCCAGTTCTTGTAGGCGGAGGCCAGATACTTGTTCAGCTCACCTTGCCAATTCAAGGAATACGTCCTCCAGATCGGGCTCTTCTATATTGATATCCAGAATTTTAGCATCTTGAAAGCTTTTCAGAATCCTGTCCAGGCTATCCTCGTTACTGTCCATCAGGATTTCCAACTGTCTATCGACCGGTCCCTCAGCTGGCTTTGTCACCTCTATGTCCGCCTGCCCATTCGCCTGTATATCCACTCGCCCATCGACTATTCCGGGTTTGCCCCTGACTGCTATGACCCCCTCCAGAGCTCTCAGGGCATCAAGGTTCGCCAGCCCCCGGTAGGTTATCTTCACCCTCTTTCCCAGTTCGAGGTGGTTTTTCAAGTTCTGAGGGGTATCCAGGGCTGCCACTCTGCCCTTTCTCAGAAAGGCAATTCTATCGCAGAGCAGCTCCGCCTCGGGCATATAGTGGGTGGACATTATAACTGAGATCCCCTCCTCATCATGAATTCTCCTGATCAGATCGTGGGTTTTGGCGGACATGTCCGGGTCCAGGCCGGTGGTCGGCTCGTCCAAAAAAAGGAGACTGGGGTGGTTTAGCATGGCTTTGGCCAGGGACAGGCGCTGCTTTAAGCCGGTGGAGAGGTTCTCGAACTTCACGTCCCTGTACTCCCCCAGCTCAAAGGCATCGATCTGGTCCTCGACCGTCCGATTGAGGCCGAGGCCATAAAGGCCGTAGAGCATGCCATAGTGGACGAGATTCTCTCTTACCGTCAGGCTCCAGGGGAAGTTGGGTTTGGCAGTGCTGATATTGATTATCTTGCGGATCTCTCCCCTGTCCCGTCTGGCATTCAATCCCAGAATGGACAGGCTCCCCTTCTCCGGGTAGATCAAAGTGGAGAATATGGAGATGAGAGTGGTCTTCCCCGAGCCGTTGGGGCCGAGCAGGCCGAAGATCTCTCCTCGATCTATATCCAGAGATATTCCTTCCAGGACCGTCTTGGCGGAGCCAAAGAGGCTCTTGTAGCTCTTGCATATCCCCTTAGCCTGGACCGATTTTTCGCTCATCTTCCCGATCTTCCTCTGCATTTCTCTCTTTTTGCCTATAGCCGCTTGATCCTTCTCTTCCGGCCATAAAGAAGCTTTTGTCTGCGCAGGATGATGGCGAGCAGAACAAGAAGGGCCAATAGGGCAATGAAGAGAATGGCCCCATGGGAAATGAGGCGGCCCGATCCCTTTAAGCTCAGCTCAAAGGGGAGGACCAGATCCATCTTTTCCGAGCGCAGGCCCATGCCGAGTTGATACTCCTCCTGACTGGCATCTCCATCCACCCCGACCAGGAAGCTGGCGGAGGCCATCTCACCCGGCGACAGGTCTCCTAGAGGAAGGTCTCTGCTTTTCACCCGAAAGGGAGGAGCAGCTATAAGGCTGGCCGAACAGTTCGGGAGGATATCCTCTCCGATGTTCTCCACCGCGATTATTAAAGATCCTTCTTCTCCTGGATAAAGGTGAGACTGCACTCCTGCAATGCGCAGGTCATCCTTATCTCCGAATGCATAGACCCTCAGATTCAGGCTCTGGTTTGATGGCTGGCGGAGGGGAAAGGCCTCGCCATCGCTCACGCTCACGTCCACCTGGCGCACATAATCCACCCTCAAGGGAAGGTCATACCAACCACTGGCCCTCTGATCGATGCTGATGTTGAATTGCAGCTCTTTTGCCTCTCCCGCTGGGAGAATGGCAATATGCTGCACGCCGGAGGTCACCTGAATGGGGCCGGCCGACTGCAAAGCGGCTCTGACATCCATGGCCACGGAGCTGTTCATCTCCTCTCTTTGCTCTTGCAGGATATCGTCGGGGGAATCGCTGCTGCTTATAGGTATCAGCTCCTCGATTCTGCCCTGGTTGGCAATGCTTATTCTCAGGACACCGTCACCTGGCGAGAGTGCGGGATTGGTAGCTGAGGCATTGAGTTGCAGATGGCTGATGGACTTGTAGTGATCATCGGCAAAAAAGATGATATCTTCTGCCTGGCCCAGGCCGACCAGGATCAGCAGAATGCAGATGATCTTCAGCAGCTCCATATGATTTCGGTTGAGTTTGCATCCTTAATTAAGTCTATCTGAAGGCAGCATGCTCCCAAACCAGACAGCTTTTAGATCCAATATCGCTTTTCTGCAATAATTCCGGGAATCCTCATCTGGAATACAGCGTGCTCAGGAAGAAGAATATCGCCGCGGTGAGAATTATCGTGGCGCCTGACGGCACATCCAGCATGTAAGATACTATGAGGCCAACAGTCACGAATATCGATCCCAGAACTGCGGATCCGGCCATGATGGAGGGCAATCCCCTTAGATGCTGCCTGCTTATGGCTCCGGGGATGGTGAGAAGCGCTATTACCATTATGATCCCCACGATCTTGATCAACACCACCACGCTGAAGGCCACCATTGCCAAAAGCAGGAGCCTGAGGCTTTTCACCGGCAGGCCGATGGCCTCCCCGTAGACCGGATCGAAGCTCATTATCAGGAATTCCTTGTAGAGGATATAGATCAGGAGCATTATGGCCAGGGTGAGTCCGGATATCAGCAGCACGTCGTTGATGGTCACAGCCAAAATATTGCCGAAAAGGTAGCCATAAAGGTCTCTGGCATAGCCCTTAGAGAGGGTGAGGAGCATGACTCCCAGGGCCATTCCCGTGGCCATGAAAACCCCGATGGCGGTGTCCTCGGATACCCGTGCCCTCCCACTCACCATTCCTATGCCGACTGCGGTCAATACGGCCGAGCCCACTCCGAATATCAGGGGATCGAAGCCCAGGAAATAGCCCAGACCGATGCCTCCAAAGGCGGCATGAGCTATGCCGTCGCTTATGAAGACTATCTTATTCAAAATGACATAGATCCCGATTATGCCGCAGAGGACGGCGCTCGCCAGGCCCGCGGCCAGGGCCACCCGCATAAAATCGTACTGGAAGAGGTCCAACTGCAACTCAATCATGCTTCCTCAAGACCCGGTGGGGCGTTCCATGGGCAATCATCTCCACCGGACAGCCGTAGGCCTTCTCTATATCTTCGTTCGTTAGCTCCTTTGAGCCATGGTAATAAAGCCTCTGGTTTAGGCAGGCGATTTTGCCCACGTATTTGGATATGGCAGTGATATCGTGTGAGACAAGCACAATGGCTATTCCCATGTCCTGGTTGAGGTGGCAGAGAAGCTCATAAAACTCCGTTTGCTGGGAGGAATCAACGCCCGCTGTGGGCTCGTCTAAGAGGAGAAGCTCTGGATCTGAGACCAAAGAGCGGGCAACAAAGACCCTCTGCTGCTCTCCACCGGAAAGGGCACCGATCTCCCGGTCAGCCCGATCCTCCATCCCCACCGCTTCCAGGGCGCAATAGGCAGCATTGCGGTCGGCAGGACCGTAACGGCGGAAGAGGCCAGTCCTGCCAAACCTTCCCATCTGGACCACCTCCAGGATCTTGATCGGGAAGTTCTGATCGAAGATGGTCTTCTGGGGTAGGTAGCCCACCCTTCCCCTCGCCGCCTCAGGTTCCAGGCCGAATATTCTGATCCTCCCTTTATCCGGCTTTATAAGACCCAGCATCACCTTGAGAAGGGTGGACTTTCCTCCCCCGTTCGGGCCGATCAAACCCAGGAAGTCCGCCCGTTCCAGCTTCAGGTTTATGTCCTCCAGGATAGCATGCTCTTCCCTGAAGATCCAGAGGTTATCAATGGAGACGATCTCGGCGGTCATTTCAGGCTCTTGGAGATCTCCTCGCCTGTGCGACGCATATTCTGTAGATAGTCATCTGCCAGAGGGTCAAGGACCACAATCGTCGCGTTCATCTCTCTCGCTATTACCTCTGCAGATTTGGGATTGAACTGTGGATCAACGAATATGGTGGTTATATCGTTCTTTTTAGCCATATCGATCAGGCTTGCCAGGTACTGGGGACCGGGCTCTTTCTCCTCCTCCATGATCGGCACCTGGACCAGGCCATAGTCCCGGGCGAGGTAGCTCCAGGCAGGGTGGAAAACGATGAAGGTCTTATTCTCTTTTGCGGCAAAGGTCTGGCTAAATTCTCTGTCCAGCGCTTTCATCTCCTCCAACAGGGCATCTCTATTACGGAGATAATAGTCTCTGTTTGCAGAATCGACCTGGATCAGACCATTGCATATATTGTCCACCTGAATGGCAGCATTCTGCAGAGATAACCAGATGTGCGGATCGGCGTTTCCGCCCTCTTCGCTTAACAGCTCCACTCCCTCAGAGGAGTCCACAACCAACATATCTTCATTGACCAAGAGCGCCTTTTCCATCCAGAACTCAAGGCCCGCACCGTTCATGATATAGATGTCCGCATTGGCGATCTCCTTCATCTGAGAGGGGGTGGGCTCGTAGGTATGGGGCTCGGCTCCAGGCGGGATTATCGTCGCTATTTCGACGTTGTCACCACCGATCAAAGAGATAAGCCCTGCCAGGGGAGAGATGGTCGTGGCGACGGAGATGACATCAGAGCCATTATTCGCGTACTTCTTCAAGCCATTTCCTGTGCCATTAATGGGTAGGGATTCAGCCTGGGAA
>NZ_DAIK01000137.1:0-40368 GCF_002496085.1 Methanosaeta sp. UBA458
ATCTGATAAATATCTATTGTCTACTGCCTGCTCTTTTCCCTGGGTACGCCCTTCGCTGCAGGGGATGATTCAGTACTCTTCTTCCGGGATTCTCTCTCCTCCTCCTCCAGGTCAGACAGATCTGCTCCGCACATCGCTGGATCTCTTCTTTCTCCCTATAAAAGCAGCATAGATGGGAATGAAAAGGCCCTATCCTGCCACCGCAAGACCTATTATCCCAAGGATAGATTCAGGCATTGTATGTCCAATCTCAATGTGGCGATCCTGGGCGCCCCGGAATATGGCAAGGAGCTGGGAAAGAAGGGCACCGTCAGCGATCTTACCTTTTACAATCTGAAGAAAGGGGAGAATACCGTTACCCTCATCGAGCCGAGCAGATATCCGGAGAGGATAGCACCCTTATTCTATGCCATCTCCATGTCCCAGAAGATTCTATTGATTGTGGATCAGATGGATCCCGCCTTTGGGGAGACGGTCCTCATGCTGGACTCTCTGGGCAAGAAAGACGGCATGGTGATACTGAGAAACTTCATAGACAAAGATCGGGTCATGCCCTTCATCAAGGGCACTGTGGTCGATAGCTATGAATTTTTGGATGATGATAAGAATGCCCTTCGCGAGAGCCTCCTGGCCCTTTCTGAAAAGATCAAGACCAGCTACGACTCTCCAACCGGGACCATGCCCGTGGATCACTTCTTCAATGTGCGGGGCATAGGCACTGTGGTCTTGGGATCGGTGGCGGAGGGGACCCTGAAGAAGCATGATGAGCTGATGGTTCTCCCGGGAGAGAAGACCGCCCAGGTCCGCTCCATCCAGAAGCATGATGAGGACTTCGATGTCGCCGGGGTGGGTGAGAGGACTGGGATCGCCCTTAAAGGGGTCGATGTTGAGGACCTGGACCGGGGGACCATCCTCACCAATGACAAATCGATCAAGAAGGTCTCAGAGATCTCAGCCATGGCCCGGATAGTTAAATACTGGCCAAGTCCCCTCAAAGAGGGAATGGTGCTTCACATCGGCCACTGGATGCAATTCGTCCCGGCCAGAGTGCAGGAGGTCTTGCCGGAGGCTGACTGGCATCGAGCTGAGCTGAAACTGAAGCTGGACAAGATGCTCGTCTTCCGGCCGGGAGCAAAGGCAGTTCTGACGTATCCTGAGGGTGGAAAGCTCAGAGTAGTGGGAACGATAGACCTTCTCTGAAGGCTAAAAGCTAGTCCTCCGAGGACGAGGAGCTGATCTCCTGCCAGTGCTTTCCCCTGGGCGGAGCCAGCCTCAATGCCTCTTCCCGCTCGGCATTCATCAGGCCGTCCAGCCAGTCGTTGAGCTTTTTGCCGGTGTTATGGGCTGCCCAGTACGACTGGAGCCTGACATGCTGGTCGCAGCGGTGGTTGAGGCTTATGCCGCGCTGGCAGAGAGGCCCGCCGCACGGCCCATGGCCCTTGAGGTCGCATTCCAAAGAATTCATCTCTTTCACGGGCTGCCCGGAGGTTTATCTAGATTATCCCGGATTTCCTCTAAACTGAATCCACTCTCCCATCAGACCGACGAATCGAGACATTCCAGGTGGAACGACTCCATCAGCACCTCATGATCGGTCTTGCCGCATACGAAAGTCCGTCGCGATTTGATCTCATTCATCACCACTTTGGCCGGTGCAAAGACGTTATGGTCCACCTTGAAGAAATCAAAACCAGCTGCCTTGAATGTCTGGTAGAAAGGCGCTCCCCAGTCCCGGGATGCAGAGGAAGGCATACCCTTCAGATACCTCTGCAGCTCTTCAGTATCCTCATAGAGGAGGGTGTAATAGGTCTCTCCGCCATAGATTATGGCATCATTGGAGGAGCCCATGCAATTGGTCGCGTCTCCGGTGATGGGCGAGATGGGCGCTCTTCCCCAGCCGCTCTTGATGGTGTTTATGTCAAAGCCCATGGTGAAGAGCTTGTGCAGGCCGGTCTCCACCACCCGCGCTGATACCTGCACCAGGCCGGCCACGGAGTCCGTGGGGGCAATGGCAATTCTAAGGTCAGCGGGATCGATTCCACACTTCTGGGCAATCGATGCCGAAACCTTCTCATCCGGCAGCTTGTTCGACTCCAAGACGATGACCCCTATATCAGAGAACTCCTCGAATCCTATCTTCTCATATAGATCCCTGGTCTTTCCCGCCAGAACCCTTGCCGGTCCGCTGCCCATGGCGAAGTACTTGTCTGCCTTGATCTGCCACATGGCGCACTGGGAGGCCATACAGGATACCGCCGGATAGTCCGTGGCCACCTGCACTCCTGGGAGAAGAATTCCGCCTATATCGCAGGGAGCGAGCTGGATGTCGGCCAGGTCGCTCATGCACAGGCGGGAAAGGTAGATGCCGGCTCCTATTCCGCCCTGAGCCTTCACTCCTGCATCGATGACTACGGTGCCATTCTCAAGCTCATAGACCTCTATTTGCAGCTCATCTCCATAGTCGAGCATCTCCTCGAAGACCTCGAAACCCATCTCATTGATTCCCATCAAGAGGAACACCTTTCCCCATCGAGAGGGACATTGTCCATAAAAGTCTATCGACAGTATTTTGAATTCAGTTCAATTCGGTTTATTCCAGAGGCGACCCATTTCAGAGGGTGATCATCGACAAGGCTGCTGAGCCAACTGGATATGTCACTCTGGCCTTGGTGCTGCCCACCTGGGCTGCTTCTCTGAAGGTATTGCTGCTGCCGATGGCATAGGTCGATTTTGCCGTTAAGCCGAGCAGTATTGGCGGAGCCTGTTCAGTCTCCATCTTGCCGAGGATACTGGTTACGGGTGCTACTGTCTGGGCGGTCTCAACTGCAACTTCAACAGGGGCAGCAACCGTCTCATTCTCCGCGGGCATGGCATCAACCACAGCTGGAACGGTCTCATTCTCAACAGCCACTGCATCATTTAAGGGAATGGTCTGTACAGGAAGGAGGGCAGTTTCATTCTGCAGCTCTACCGTCTCGTTTGCACTCACATTGATGGTCTGATTGGCGGATAGATTTATGGTTGTATTGTTTAATGTAGTGTTGTTCAGCGTAGTGTTGTTCAGCGTAGTGTTGTTCAGAAGGGTGGCGTTCAGGGAGTTATCCTGGGCAGAGACGGCCAGGACCGCAGTCATCATCAGCAGGAGGACGCCTGTAAAATATATTAATTGTTTACTCATATAATACCTCGGCCTCCTTTCAAGCCTCTAAGCTTATCAATTTTGCCACTCAAAATGATATGGATGCCCTTCAATTCTCCCTGGAGATCTGAACGACCTTGCCATCATCCTCGCCCATCACGCACAGATCGCTGGCAACAAAGCCGTCATCCTTTCGCCTCATCTCGCATACGATCTTCCCATCCACGATCCTCAATATGCGATCTGTCTTCTCCGCCAGGGTCATGTCATGGGTCACCAGGATGAATGTCTGGTTGATCTTCTGGTTCAGCTCTCGAAGCAGATTGTATATGAGCTCAGAGGATTTGGTGTCCAGGTTTCCAGTCAGCTCATCGCCTATGACGATGGAGGGATTATTGGCCAGGGCCCGGGCAACTGCTACCCGCTGGTTCTGGCCGCCGGATAGTTGATTGGGCCGGCTGTGCAATCGGTCCCCCAGGCCGACGGCTCTGAGCAGCTCCTCCCCCCGCTTATGGGCCTCGGTCTTGCTCTTATTGGCGATGAGCATGGGCATCATCACATTCTCCACTGCGGTGAACTCCGGGATCAGATGGTGGTACTGAAAGACGAATCCAAGCTCCTGGTTTCGCAGACGGGCGCGCTCATCCGGGCTGGCTCGGCTGACATCGATCCCCTTGAGGAAGATATGGCCGGAGCTCGGGGTATCCAAGAGGCCGATCATATTGAGCAAGGTGCTTTTACCGCTGCCGCTTGGGCCGACGATGGCCACGAACTCTCCTGCTTTGATCTTCACGCTCACCCCATCCAGGGCGCGGACCTCCACCCCGTTTCCGTAGATCTTGGATAGATCCTTCAGCACAATTATGTCATCATCCCTGTTATTCACTGCCAATCGCCTCCACCGGGTCGAGCCGTGCCGCTGAGTATGCTGGATAGAGCCCGGAGACGAAGTTGAGGGACAGGGCGAAGGCCAGGGCTATGACGAAGTACTCCGGCCTGGCGGCTATAACGATCCCCTCTCCTGCTGCTGCGCTTGTCACATTCAGGGGGAGAAGAGTTATCGCCCAAGCAGCAGCATAGCCCAAAACCGCCCCCAGGATCCCAGCCGGCAGGCTGATGAGCATGTTCTCCAGCAAGAATATCATCAGTATGGAGCGCCTTTTCGCCCCCATGGCCATTAGAATGCCTATCTCCCGTCTCCGTTTGCTCACCACCATTATCGTCGTATTGGCTATGACGAAGGCTGATATTAAAAGGATGAACATGTAGAAGAGAATGTTGGTGACTCCCTGGTTTCCCACGAACCTGGCTATCTCTCGGCTGAAGTCCTGCCAGCTGGTGGCCTTGTACCAGCTAGCATCATTTAGCTTTTTGGCCATGGCCGGGGCTCGGGTATAGTCCGCGAGCTTCACCCCGATCTCAGATACCACATCCCCCTCGGCCACCAGCTCCTGGGCGGTGCTCAGGGAGAGGTAGACCAGGGTCTCGTCCTTGACTGTATCCTTCTGCAGTATGCCTATCATCTTCAGTCGAAGGGAGTCGTTCTTGAGGTAGAGATAAAAGTCCCCGCCCTCTCTGATGTTCAGATTCCTGGCCAGCTCAACTCCTAGAAAAGCGCCCCTGTTATTGAATCTGAGGTCGGAGAAGTTCCCGGAGATCGTGGACTCCTGAACGCTCATCAGCCGGTCCTCAAGGGCGGGATCGACCCCTACAAACTCCACCGATTGCACATTATCCTGAAAGCGGGCCGCCCCCTGCCCGACCAGTCTCGGGGAGACGGCGAGCACTCCGGGATAGGATCCGACCTGATCAGACAGGGAACGGTACATGTTGATGTAGCTCTCGCTCTCCTTTGGGCCGATCAGAATATGAGGATTCTTGTTCACTGTATTCTCGATGATCTGGCTGCTTACGCTCTCAGTCAGACCCAGGGACATGATGATTATCGCCACTGCAATGGCTACCGAGATCAGGGTAAAGGCAGTGCCTCTCCTATTGGTCACTATATGCCGCAGGGCCACATCCAGCTCGAACATCGCTCTGTATCAGCCCCGTGCCTATCCCCCTCTCAGGGCTATGACCGGATCGATTCTGGAGGCCTTTCTGGCCGGATAAAGCGCAGCCACCATGCTCAGAGCTACCACTACAATATTGAGGAGCAGGATATCCCAGGGGTTCAGGATGAGAGGAAGGGTGGTGATCACGCTTCCCCCGGCAGCGACTTCGAAAGGGACCCGTCCCAGATAATAGATCCCCGCAAGGCCCAGAAGGGATCCTGCTGCTGCGCCGATCAGGCCCAAGAGGCTGCTCTCCGCCAGAAAGATATTGCGAATGTCCTTTGTTCTCGCTCCCATGGCCATGAGCATGCCGATCTCCTTTGTCTTTTCCACCACCATCAGGTTCATGATGCTGGCCACGCCGAAGAATGCCACCACCATGAAGAGCAGTATGGAAAGCCTGGTCCAGAACCCGCCGATGTTTATCGCCCGCATGATCTCCGGGTTCTTCTCCTCCCAGCTCCTGGCGTTGTAACCCCATGAGGAGATCAGGCCGGCCAGGCTCACTGACTGGCGGATGTCGTTCAGGCTTATCTCCACCGCATTTATCACATCCCCTTCATCCCTGAAGTTGCGGGCGGTGTCTAAAGAGACAAAGGCCACCCGATCGTCTAAGGGAGTGCCGGTCTGGAAGATCGCTGCCACCGTCAGATCGGTGCTGCGGGACCTGGGAAAGGTGGCCAAGAGCTTATCCCCCAGCTTCAGTTCCAAAGAATCGGCCAGCTTCACCCCGATCGCTGCATTTCGGTCCTGCTGAACGCTGACAAAATCGCCCCGGACCAGGGACCCTTGAATCTTGTATATCTTATCTATATCTAGAGGATCAGCTCCTTTTAACAGGGCATTCTTGGTCTTATCCTTGCGGGAGAGAGTGGCCGGGGTGGAGAGGGAAGCAGCAGTGGACCTCAGGCCCGGCTGGGAGACGATCCGATCCAGCAGGCTGTTATAGAGATGAATGAAATCCTCTCCCTCTCTTGGCTCGACCACCACATGAGGCAGCTTCTCCTCCACGAGATTGGTGAGTATCTGCTGCTGGCCGTTGATGAGTGAAGAGAAGATTATGGATATGCTTACCGCCAGGGCGACCGCCAGGACGGAGAGGAACGTCTGTCGCCTTCTCCGAATCACATGCCGCAGGGCTATGGTCAGGGGAAGTGGGTTTAGAAGATGGGGAGAATTCGGATCCATTTTTTGCCAATCATCAGGGAATTGCTCCTATCCATTTAGACCTGACGCCAGTGGATAAAATATTTAAGGAATTTCTGCAGTGGTGAACAGAGGCAAAGAGGGGGATTGAATGGCACTGGAAGGGATTAAGTCAGCAGCAATCTTGCTCATACTGCTGGCGTTTCTCTGTGCACATGCTTCGGGTGTGGAGAACAAGACGGCTTACACCCGGGATGGGGTGCACTTTGTGAGCAAGGAGCGGATGGAGGAGAACATATTGTATGAGTATGCCCGATCGAGCGATTATCGTGAGGTTCAGGTCCCTCTGGATACAATCGTTGTCGGCGCATCTGTCATTCCTGAGCTGGGGGGAGAGGAAGAGATGCAGGAGGCGAAAGGGGATGAAGGAGAGAAAGGGAAAAAATCTCCAAATGCCGAAGAGAATGCTCCCCGATATCCTTATGCTGCTATTGGCGTTGGAGTGCTGTTGATCTGCGGCCTGGTTGCATCGGTGGCCTGTATCTGGAGCAAAAAAGGTCGGAGGGGTCGCCGAAAGCTCAGGCGAAGGTAGAGATCATGGCCAATTGATTGGAACGGGAGATCAGCTATCAGGCCTTGTCTGGGCACTGGCCCATAGAATCTTTTGATAGCGATCTAGATGAAAAGAGCTATCGGCTATTCTCAGCCCTTAAGAAAGATCGCTTCTATCTGGGATCGAACCAGATACCTTCCTCTCACTCGCATCTTCCAGCAGTTGCTCTCGATCGAGGCGGGCACCAGCCGGCAGAATAGCTCACTGGTCTCAGATTCAGTGAAGTAATGGGTGATTATCCCAGAACCCCGCAGGAATGTAGCTTCTTCCACCTCCTGGCCTTCGCCCATACGCATATCGAGCCATCCAAACTCCCGAAAGAACAGCTTTCCACCGGATTTGAGCACCCTCGAAACCTCGCTGGCGAGGGCCCTGCGCCCCGGCAGGAAGAGGTGGCCGGCCACATGGTAGGCGAATACGTCGTCGAAGCTCTCACTTTTGAATGGGAGTCTTTCAGCATTGGCCAGGATCAGATCGGATTGGGGATGGGATCTACTGCACAGGCGCAGGGCAGGAAGAGATATGTCCAGGGCAGCGATCCTCCAGCTGCGAGGCATAGCGGAGAGGGTCTTGCCGTCTCCGCAGCCCAGCTCCAGGACACGGGTCCCCTCGGGCAGATCGGGCAGGTTGCGGACTCCACCTCCCCAGAGCCGACCCCGGGTAGAGTAGTCACTATCCCAGGACTTCATGGTCATATTCGCCCGGCCGATCGTCCTAAAAACAGATTTAATAGGCGCTATCTGCCTGATTGGCCAGCGCCTATCCTTCTTAATATGTAACCGATCTTATCTTGCTGCTTTGGCCACGCGCTCCACGCTGTCCTTGTGGTTTATGGCGTAGCTCTTAACATCGCGGTTAGCAGCAGCGATGATCTCATCGGCCAGGGCCGCCTCTGCAGTCTTGGTCTTCTTGAATGAGGCAGCGTGAGCGCCCTTGGCGATAAACATCAGTGCGGTGTCCACCCTTCTCTGAGGTGCGGTGTCCACTGCTTTGGGCACAGTTATGCCGCCGTACTTGAGACGCACGACCTCTTCCCGCGGCCCGGCGTTGGCAATGGCCTGGCCCAGAACGGTAAGGGGATTCTCCTTGGTCTTTTTGGCGATGATGTCAAAGGCCCCTTCCACTATGGCATAAGCCTTGAGCTTCTTGCCGGTGTTCTTCTCCTTGCGCATCATCTTATTGACCAGACGCTCGACGATATGCTGCTCAGACTTCTTGAACTGCTGCTTTGCATGCTTTCCGCCGGAGTGCATGACCGCTTTTGGCGCAAGGTTCATGTATCCTCTCACTCCGGGATCCAGGACCTCTGTCTCGATATTCTCCCATTTGCCGAATACCTTCATGTCGATCACCTCACCGGCTTCTCTTTCCTGCCCCGCACAAGCTCTTGCAGGGATACGTTATTGACAGCGATGACCTTGAATCTGACTCCAGGGATATCTCCCATGGATCGGCCCTGACGTCCGCCGATGCGGTCTACTAGGACCTCATCGTGCTCATCTATGAATCCGATGGCTCCATCGCCCGGAGCAAAAGCCGTAACCTGACGGCCGTTTTTAATGAGCTGAATGCGCACTGCCTTTCTTATGGCCGAGTTGGGCTGTTTGGCCTCAATGCCGACCTTCTCCAGGACAATACCCCTTCCCATGGGCGCTCCACCCAGGGGATCAGCCTTCATCTTGCTCCCTGACATCCTGCGGATAAACTTGGGATGGCTCCACCTCATTGTCTTCCTATCACTCTCCAGTTTCCTGGCTGCATAGATTCCATTTCCCATTCATTTCACCTTGAATAAATCGTGATCCATCATTGAATTATAATATCGTCAACGCCATGGTGCCTCTGTGCAAGCATCTTGGCCTTAAGTATGTTGCGACCATCCCTGCCGATGGCAATGCCCTTGTCCTTATTTGCTACCTCTACATAAGCCAATCGCTTGCTATTCTTGTTCACGACCATGACGTTCTTGATGGCCGCGGGCTGGAAGAGGTTTTCCAGGAACTCTTTAACGTCCTCGCTATACTCCACGATTTCTATCTGCTTGCCGACTGATTTCTTGACTCGGTTGATGTTCGAGCCTTTTCGGCCAATAGCAGCGCCCATATCTCCTTTCTTGATGACGAAGATGATCCTCTCGTTCTCCTCGTCTACCACACAGTCCCTTGCCATGCCTCCCGTGAGGCTCTCAAACAGAGCTATATATCGTATTCCTTCTGTGGTGAGCTTGAACTCACTCATGCCTCAACACCCCGGATCTCACGCTGCAGTGCCATTATCTCCGAGTCGCCTGGCTCGATGATGGCCAATGCAGCCACGGAGAAAGGTTTTCCGCAGGCAGATCCGAGGTCCTTGCCCATTCCCTGATAACCGTAGACCGGCAGGTCCATGGTCTCCAGCTGCATCCGCACGTCTGCAGGGCAGTCGAGGGCATAGACTATGAGCTTTGCCTGTCCGCCAAGTCCTGCTTCAATGGTCCTATTCGATCCTAGCATCACATTTCCAGTTCTGATGGAACTTCTTAACGCTCTATCTACATTGATCATCGTTATTACCTCTTGCTTGCTACCAGCTTCACGTCTCCGGTGCCGAGCTGTATCGGCTGGCCCACGATGACGTTTTCCGTAACACCCTTGAGATCGTCTACATCTCCTCTCACAGCAGCATCCAGGATGTGATTGACAGTGACCTCGAAGGCCGCTCTGGCCAGAACGCTGGCCTTCTCACCCGATACGCCATGTCGACCGATCTGCTTGAGCTCTCCGTCTACAGTCATGATGTCCGCCACCAGCATGATATGGCGGACATCCACCGATAGGCCCTGCTCGCGCAGGGTATCTGTGGCCTCGTTGATGATGGCGTTTCTGGCCGCTTCTATACCCAGAACCTCGCCGATCTCGCTTATATTGTTGGTCTTGATTCGGGTGGGGTCCACTCCCTCGAACTGCATAACCTTCTTGAGGGACGAGCCTTCAGTATAAAGGATATACTCGTCTCCCTCCTTCCTGATCACCACCCTCTTGATTCCTTCCACCCCTTTTAGGGAGAGCTTCTTTATCTTCTCCACCAGCTGAAGCAGTTCCCGGTAGGAGGGCTCTTCCGGTGCCATTACCAGGAGGTTCTCCTTCTGGTCCACATCCAGGCCCGTCTCTTCCTTCAGCTTTGCTGCCACCTCCTCTGCAGTGATCTTGCGTTGCTCGAGGGCCCCGGGGTTGAGCTCGATGATCACATTCATCTCCGCGAGATCAGTGGCAATCGATCCCAGGTGGAGTATGGAGGAGGACTCTATGGCCCAGGCGACCTCCCTGGCCAGGTCACGATCATGAGCATACTCTGGAGTCAGTTTGATGGTCATTGTGGGGGTGGAGGGGATCTTTCTTGCGTCCACGATCTCGATCAGCCTGGGGAGCCCCAGGGTGACGTTGATCTCGGCCACGCCGGCGTAGTGGAAGGTTCGCATCGTCATCTGGGTGCCAGGCTCGCCTATGGACTGGGCGGCGACCACACCCACCGCCTCGCAGGGCTCAACCCGTGAGTGCTCGTAGTCAGCCTTCACCTGGGATACGATCTCATCGATCTCCTCAGAGCTTATTTCTGCTCCCTTCAACTCGTTTTGAATTGACTCTTTGATGCTTTGGGGAAGCTCTACTCCATCCAGTCTCTCCTGGATCTCCTTTTCTGATAGGCTCATGCCGACTCCTTCTTCAGCACGTTCTTGATGATGCGCTTGACGTTATCCGTGCTGGCATAGTCCCTCCTGGAGGCATCAACCCCATCCTCGCCGTACTTGAACTGGACGATCATCCCTCTCGTCTCCTTGACTGTGCCATCATATTTGACCTCCAGATCCTGCAGGGCGTTGACCAGCCTTCTTTGCAGGTAGCCGCTCTGGGATGTTCTGATGGCCGTATCCACCAGACCCTCGCGACCGCCTATGGCGTGGAAGAAGAACTCGGTGGGATTCAGGCCGTCCTTGTAGCTGGACTCCACGAATCCGTGTGCTTCTGCTCCCAGGTCTCCCCGCCGGAAGTGAGGCAGGGTTCTGCCAGCATAGCCGCGCATGATGCGCTCGCCTCTCACCGACTGCTGGCCGACGCAGGCCGCCATTTGGGTCAGGTTGAGCATGCTGCCCCTGGCTCCGCTCACCGCCATCACCACCCCGGAGTTGTCCAGGCCCAGGTACCTTCCGGCGATCTTGCCGGCGGTGTCTCGAGCTTTGCCCAAGGTCTGCATGATCCTCATCTCCAGGGTCTCATCCAGGGTGCGGCCGGGCAGAGGCTCGAGCTCTCCTGCGTTATAGGCCTCGATGAGCTGCTGGGCCTTCTCCCTGGCAGTACGGGTAGTCTCTTCGATCTGATCTACTGCTTCAGGGGGAATGTCCTCGTCATCTATTCCGAAGCTAAACCCAGCGTGCATTATGCCCCTCAGGGCCAGGCGGGTCATTCTGTCCAGGAACTCGCTCGCCACGGAGGGGCTGTACTCCTTTATTATCCTGTCTGTTATCTTGCCTTTGAAGGCCCCCACCGCCTTGGCGTCTATGGTCCCTATCTTGAGCTGGCCGTCCTGGATGACTACGTAGGCATCGTTCTCGCACTCCTCGTTCTTGCAGACATCGCAGTTGTAGCAGAAATCGGCCTTGAAGTTCAGGTCCAGGCCTCGAGGGAGGATGAGGCTGAATATCTGCTTTCCCGTCCAGTAGGGCTCACCATTAAGTTCTCCCTCGGGTGCGGGAAGCTCGGTTATATCGAACTTCTTCAAGAGTTCCATCGCCCCCCGGCGGTCAATTGGCTTTCGCCCGTGTGTCAGCAAAAACGAGCCGGTCACATAATCGTGGATGCCGCCGATGATGGGGCCACCGAACCTGGGGGATAAGATGTTCTCCTGCACCCTCATCAAGATCTCAGCCTCTGCCCGGGCCTCCTCGGTCTGGGGCACATGCATGTTCATCTCGTCGCCATCGAAGTCGGCGTTATAGGGAGGGCAGACCGCCGGATTGAGCCGGAAGGTCTTGTAGGGCATTACCTTCACCCGGTGGGACATGATGGACATCCGGTGCAGGGATGGCTGGCGGTTGAACAGGACTATATCGCCATCGGCAAGCTGGCGGTCGATCTTCCAGCCGATGTCGATCTGCTCTGCGACCTCCTCACAGTTCTTGTCTGTGACCTTGACCCTCCTCTGGTCGGGACGGGTGACGTAATTGACTCCCGGGTGCCGGTCCGGACCGCGGCGCACAAATGTCTTCACTATCTCCATGTTCCTGGAGTTGGCAATCATGGGCACAGATAGCTCCATGGCTATATCCATGGGCACGCCCACCTCGCCGATGCTGAGGTTGGGATCGGGGGATATGACCGTCCTGGCGCTGAAGTTGACCCTCTTGCCGGATAGAGATCCTCTGAATCGTCCCTCCTTCCCTTTCAATCGCTGGGAGAGGGTCTTCAAGGGCCTGCCGGAGCGGTGGCGGGCAGGAGGAACGCCGGAGACGGTATTGTCCAGGAATGTGGTTACATGGTATTGCAGGAGCTCCCACAGATCCTCTATGATCAGCTGGGGAGCTCCAGCCTCCCGATTCTCCTGGAAGCGTTGGTTTATTCTGATGATATCCACCAGTTTGTGAGTGAGGTCGTCCTCGCTCCTCTGGCCCGACTCCAGGGTGATGGAGGGGCGCATGGTCACCGGTGGCACAGGGAGGACGGTCAGGATCATCCATTCAGGCCTCGCAGTCGCCGGATTCATGCCCATGACCTGGATATCCTCGTCCGGGACCTTCTCAAACCGGTCGCGAATGTCTGAAGCGGTGAGCTTGTGGCCCTCCTCTATATATGATAAAGGCCGCTCGAACTTGATCTCCTGCTGGGGAGCGCCGCAGTAGGGGCAGGTCTTATTCTTTCTGGCCTCGGCGAATACCTTGTTCACCGTATCGTCGGTCATCTGGCCCAGCCGTTCCAGCTCTTGGATCTGCTCCAGGTACATCTTCTTCTCATTGTCCTTGAGCATCAAGCGGGAGCAGTCTCTGCATATGGCCCGCAGGACCTTCCGGATCAGCTTGGCAAAACCAACGTGGATGACCGGGGCGATGAGGTCGATGTGGCCGAAGTGGCCGGGGCACTCTCCAGGCCTCCCGCCGCAGGACCGGCAGCGCAGGCCTGGGTCGATGACGCCAAGCCTCGGGTCCATAAGCCCCATCTCAATGGGAAAGCCGTCATCATCGTAAGTATCAGCGGTGATGATCTTGACCACGCTCATCTTTCTAAACTCTTGGGGCGAGATCAGGCCGAAGCGGATCTTGCCTATTCTCTTGGGTACAGTCATATTTACACCTAAACAGCGTCTTCAAGGATCAGTCGTGGTGCTACTCCCAGCGATTTGATCTCGTCCAATAGGAGCTTGAAGGCATAGCTCATCTCCACCGGATAGATCTCAGTGTCTGCTCCGCAGGTCGGGCAGAAGTCAGCATTTCTTCGCCGGTCGTGAATGGCGATCATGCCGCAATGGCTGCAGACGAGCTCTGTGACCTTGTCCGACTCGTCCACCAGGCGCTCTTTAAGCGCCAGAGCGGCTCCATGGGCGATGAGCACATCCCTCTCCATTTCCCCAAACCTCAAGCCTCCTTCCCTTGCCCGGCCTTCTGTTGGCTGGCGGGTGAGGACCTGCACTGGGCCGCGGGAGCGGGCGTGCATCTTGCCTGTGACCATGTGGTAGAGCTTCTGATAGAGGATCACTCCCACGAAGAGGTCTGCCATGATCTGCTCTCCAGTGGCTCCATTGTACAGTATCTCCCTGCCGGTATGAGAGAACCCGAACTTCGTCAGAGCGGTGCGGAGCTCCGGCTCGTTCTCTCCTAAGAATGCGGTGGCATCGATGAACCTCCCGTCCAATGAGCCGACCTTGCCGCCGATCATCTCCAGGACGTGTCCAACGGTCATCCGGGAGGGGATGGCATGAGGGTTTAGCAAGAGGTCCGGCACTATGCCCGACTCGGTGAAAGGCATATCCTCCTGGGGGACGATCAGGCCTACCACGCCCTTCTGGCCGTGGCGGGAGGCGAACTTGTCGCCCAATTCCGGGACGCGCTGGTCGCGGCTCTTGACCTTGGCCAGGCGGTTGCCGTTGGAGGATTCAGTCAGGATGACCATGTCCACCACACCCTTCTCGTTGGAGCGCATGGTCACCGAGGTCTCCCTTCTCTGCTGGGGGGTCAGTCCGAACTCCGAGGGCTCTTCCAGGAAACGAGGAGGGCTGGTCTTGCCGATCAGGACGTCATTGGGGCCCACATAGGCATTGGGGTTGACCAGGCCGTCTGAGTCGAGCTGGTCATAGGCCTCGCTTCCTCTAGCCCCCCGGACCTCAACATCCGGGATCTCGAACTTGTCCTCCTGGCCGCCGGGGTACTTGCGCTCCTCTGCCTCTGAGACCCGGAAGAAGTGGCTGCGAGCCAGGCCACGTTGGATTGAGCCCCGGTTCATGACCAGGGCATCCTCAATGTTGTATCCCTCATAAGCGAGGACTGCCACCACGAAGTTCTGGCCT
Organism: Methanosaeta sp. UBA458; assembly: GCF_002496085.1. Classification (NCBI taxonomy): domain Archaea; kingdom Methanobacteriati; phylum Methanobacteriota; class Methanomicrobia; order Methanotrichales; family Methanotrichaceae; genus Methanothrix; species Methanosaeta sp. UBA458. Next base: position 14,486 of record NZ_DAIK01000137.1, read on the forward strand.
GCAGGCCTCTCGTCAAAGCCGATGGCCTTGGAGGTCTTCGTCCGCACTATAGCCTTCTGAGGGCTGTTGAGATAGTGGCCGCGGGTGTCGGGCCGGAGCCTCATGTTGGCGGTGGACATGCCCAGGCACTGCTTGACCATTCCCGCGCCCATGGTGTTCCTGGGGCTGGCGTTATGCTCGGGATAGGGGACCAGGCCGGCAGCGATTCCCAGAATCATGGATGGGTCGAGCTCCAGATGGGTATGCTCGGGAGTGATGTCCTCCTCCCAGATAGCGATGAGGCTGTTCTCCTCCTCCTCTGCATCCAGGTACTCCACCAGGCCCTCAGCCACCAGGTCATCGAATTTCATCTCTCCCTTCTGGATCCTGGTAACATGCTCATCGGTGACCAGGGCCCGGCCATCCTCGACCACGATAAGGGGCCTCCTCGCCCGGCCAGAGTCGGTGTTCATGAAGATCTCACCGGTATCCTCGAAATAGGCTACGTTCGTCTGGCTGCTGATGCTCCCCGAGTGCCGGAGGCGGCGGAGGTTCTCGACCAGAGTCTTGGGATCATCATGATAGCCCACTATCTCACCGTTCACATATACTCTAGCGCCGCCCGTCAATACTTCAGCCAATGCTACCACCTACCGAAATTACCCCTAAATCCATGAGAATCTTCTTGATGTCTTCCGAATCGTCTATCCCTTTGGAGAGCTCGACGCCCTGGGCGAAGTTCTTCACCAGGCCGCAGTTTGGACCCTCTGGCGTCTCAGAGGGACAGATGCGTCCCCACTGGGTGGCATGCAGATCTCTGGCCTCGAAGTGGGGCTGGGACCGGGATAGTGGAGATATCACCCTGCGCAGATGGGAGAGGGTGGCCATATAATCGGTCCTGTCCAGGAGCTGGGAGACTCCGGTTCTCCCTCCTACCCAGTTGCCTGTTGCCAGGGGGTGAATCATCCTCTCAGTGAGGACATCCGCCCGGACGGTGGTCACCACATTCAGGTCTCTGTTTCTCATGCTAGCTCTCTCCAGCTGATACTTTATGTCTCGGGTCAGACGGTTGAAAGCCACCCGGAAGAGGTCTTCCATCAGGTCTCCTGAGAGCTTCAGCCTCTTGTTGGAGTAGTGGTCCTTGTCGTCCTCGTTCCTCCGGGCCAAGGCCAGCTCGAAGCAGGCCTCGGCCATGCGGGAGAGGAAGAGAGCTTTTGCATACCTATCCTTCTCATCGACGCCTATGTGGGGGAGCAAGTAGCGGTCCAGGACATAGGTCGCCCTCTTCTTCTGGTACTCCTTGGCCTGGCCGGCTGCGACGCGAGAGCCTATCTTCTCCAGGGCCTCATCGTTGGTGGAAACCTCTGCTTCCTCCAGGTTCTCCAGCATGAACTTGATGATCTCCGGGTTATCTGATACCGATTTAACGATATCCATATCCGTCTCCATCCCCAGCGAGCGGAGAAGGGTGACGAAGTTCAATCTGCCCGAGACGGAGGGGAATGAGACCTCCAGGATGGATCGGCGTCCCCTCTCCACAATGACCAGCGATCTGTAGCCCTGCCTCTGACTGAAGACCTTGGCCACCTCGATGTTCTCATCGTAGCGCTGGTTGTACTCCACTAGAATCTTGTTTGGCGCCAGATCCTCCAGGGTCATGATCACTCTCTCCGATCCGTTGACCACGAAGTAGCCACCGGGGTCAGAGGGGTCCTCTCCAAAGGATATCATCTCATCTGCGCTGAGGCCGGAGAGGTTGCAGACCTTGGAGTTGAGCATTATGGGCAGGGTCCCTATGTCCGCCTCAACCGGATCTTTCTCCGTCTCCCCCTCAACGATGGTCATCTCCAGCTTTATTGGCGAGGCATAGGTCAGGTTGCGAAGGCGGGCATCGTTGGGGTAGAGCCTTTCCACGGAGCCGTCCGCCTCGCGAACCATGGGCTTTTCCACCCGGATGTTCCCCAGCTTGACATAGGTGTTCTCGATGTTGGTTTCGATGATGTTCACCTCGTCGATCACCTTTTGTAGGCCTTTATCTATGAAATCGTTGAATGAGTTGATATGATGATGCACCAGCTTATCCCTGGTAAAATAAGCGCTATAAAGAGAATTTCTGTCGAGCAAAAGATCACCCTTAATCGATTACCAGCCGGTAAAAGGTCGAATGCTTGGCTGTTGTGCTTTTTCGTATTATTTTGATTATGTCGCCCACTTTGGCCCCGATCTCTTTGGCTGCGGGGTCACTTATATGGATTTTTGGTAGCTGTGGCGCGCCGATGCCGAACTCCTTCAGCACATCGAGGCCCTCTTCCGGAGTGAGCAGAATATGTTCCGGAACCATCTCATGATCTTTTACGGCAAACTTGGTCACTAGAACCACCAACTCTTAGAAAGAGCAGCATACAGGCTCAAGGAAACTCCAAACGGGCTCGGGGGGATTTGAACCCTCGACCACCTGGTATCTTCATGCAAAAATTTAAAAGCCAGACGCTCTGCCTAACTGAGCTACGAGCCCTCGCGGCCTGGCATGCCTCAAGCCTCATGTGCTGCACTAACTGAGGAATGAAGAGATCCCCCATAAAAGCTTTTTCCCTTGTGGGACTTAGATAAGCCCCACTAGGCGAGCAATCTCCGATCCCACCTCGGAGGTGGTTGAGCTTCCTCCCAGGTCATATGTCTTTATACGGCCTTCAAATAGGTTCCGCTCTATGGCTGAGACTATATCCTCGGCAGCCGCCGGCTGGCCGAGATGCTCGAGCAGCAGAGCCCCCGCCCAGATAGTGGCCAGGGGGTTGACCATATTCCGGCCCTTGTACTTGGGAGCAGAGCCATGTATGGGCTCGAACATGCTGGTCCCCTCCGGGTTGAGGTTGGCTCCCGGAGCCAGGCCCAGGCCGCCCTGGATCATGGCTCCAAGGTCGGTAATGATATCTCCGAACATGTTGGGGGCGACGACTACATCGAACCACTCCGGGTTCTTGACAAACCACATGGTGATGGCGTCAACGAAGTTGAAGTCGTATTTGACCTCTGGATATCCTTTTGCCACATCTAAAAGGACCTCTCTCCAAAAGCCGTAGATGTCGCTGAGCACATTGGCCTTGTCGACGCTAGAGACCTTCTGGTGGCGCTTTCTTGCCAGGTCGAAGGCGTACTTTATCACTCTCTGGCAGCCCTCCCGGCTGACCTCGCCTATCTGGTAGGCGATCTCCTCGCTGTCCGAGTCGATATCCAGGCCGAACTTGATGTTATAGAGGTTACGACGGATCTGGAAGTCGGCGTGGCTCTTGCCCTTCTGTGCGCGACTGCCAATGCCGATGTAAAAATCCTCAGTGTTCTCGCGAACTACGACGAAATCGATATCCTTCGGCGTTTTATCCTTAAGAGGAGTCCAGACCCCCTCCAGGAGCTTGACCGGCCGGAGGTTGATGTACTGGTCGAGGTAGAAGCGCATGGTGAGAAGGACGCCCTTCTCCAGCACGCCCGGCTTGACCCTCGGGTCGCCTATTGCTCCCAGGTAGATGGCCCGATATCCGGATAGCTCTTTGAGCGTCTCCTCGCTTATCAGCTCGCCCGTCTTCAGATAATGCTCTGCGCCTATGGAGTAATCGATCCACTCCAAAGAGAAGTTGTGCTTGTCTGCGGCTGCTTCCAGGACCTTCTGGCCCTCGGCTATGATCTCTGGGCCGATGCCGTCGCCACTGATAACTGGTACTTTATAGTTCATGTTTTCGCTCCGGATACCTGTCGTCTGGTGTACTCCACCAGCCCTCCCACATCCACGATCTCCCTTAAGAAATCAGGGAGCGGGGTGGTATTGTAGGATTCTTTGCGGGTTATGTTCTTTATCACTCCGCCTTTCATATCGATCTCGATTTGATCGCCATCTTCGATCCTGTCCACATCCGGGCAGATGAAGAGGGGCAGGCCTATGTTTATGGCGTTTCTGAAGAATATTCTGGCAAAGGATTTGGCGACGACAGCCGAGATTCCTGCTCCCTTCAGAGCCAAGGGGGCGTGCTCTCGCGATGAGCCGCAGCCGAAGTTCTCGCCAGCCACTACGTAGTCGCTTTCTTTGACCTCTGATGCCATCTTTGGCCTGACCCCTTCAAAGAGGTGTACCGCCAGCTCCCTGGGGTCGTTCATTACCAGGTAGCGACCGGGGATGATGGCATCGGTATCGATATCGTCCATGAACTTCCAAGCTCTGCCCGCCAAAATATCAAGCTCCCAATAGTGAAATACTCCCAATGAGATTGAGGTATATTAAAGTAATGCACATGAATTTCCAGGAGAGGCTGCTCTTCCCGTCTGCGATACCTGGAAAATGCCCAAGCCTACGTATGGTGCAGGCGGACTATCATATGATCTTATGATCCTTTAGATCCATGGAGCGGTAGTGATATAGCAGAGGAGGAAAAACAAGGCCAATCCCGCCACCCAAAGATAAGGAGACCGAATCTGAGGCTGCCGGATTGAACGGACCCCTGCGGCTCTATGAACTTGGCTGATACTTATTCGGACGGGCAGCGGCCGAGCCCGGACGGGCGGCATGACATGAGGGGCATAATCTTTATCGCGGTGCGAGTACTTGGGATGTGCGGATTGGCAAAAGGCAGCAAGATGCTCTAGTGTCTGGCCGGAACCGGCGGGATTTCTGCCCCTGAGCATCTTCTGCATTGTCTGGAGGGAATCGGCGGCTATGATAAGAGCAGGTTATTCTGGAGGGCGAAGAGCTGTGGTTATTTGCGCAGACCAAGTGGATTGTGTGTGGATTCATGCAGCTTTTCAGGGGGAAGGGGAGAGGATCTTTGGTGACTCAAAGGGATCGGAGCAATGAGGCGGGAATTGAGAAGGTCAGTTCTTTGTATGATAGGGTCACCTTGATAAATTGGGATGGAAATATGAGGGACCAGTATAATTATTTTGAGGTGTTCAGACTTGATTGATCGCAGCAAGGTTCTGGAGGTATTGAGGGGATACGACCTCAAGAATCTTCGAATCGGAATGATAGCATCCCACTCTGCCCTGGATACGGCAGATGGCGCAGTTGAGGAGAATTTCAAGACCCTGGCGGTATGTCAGGAGGGGAGGGAGAAGCCTTATGTCAAGTACTTCCGGGCGGAGAGGGACCGGAAGGGGAATGTCATAACCGGCATGGTCGATGAGGTGATGATGCTGAAACGGTTCCCGGATGTCTTGGATCCGGAGAACCAGGATATTCTCAAGGAGAAGAACACCCTGTTCGTCCCCAACCGCTCATTCACCTCCTATTGCGGGATAGATGCGGTGGAGGATCAGTTTACGCTTCCGCTGCTCGGCTCCCGCAACCTGCTTCGCTCCGAGGAGAGAGGGGACAAGAGGGACTACTACTGGTTGCTGGAGAAGGCGGGTCTGCCATATCCTGAGCCGATCGAAGCGGAGGACATCAACCAGCTGGTTATGGTCAAGCTGCCCCACGCGGTAAAAACCCTGGAGAGGGGATTTTTCACTGCTGCCTCCTATGAGGAGTACTGCCAGAAGGCTGATCTCCTCTTGCGCCAGAATGTGATCGACCAGGATGGGATTGAGCTGGCCAGGATTGAGCGCTATGTCATTGGGCCGGTCTTCAATCTGGACTACTTCTACTCCCCCATAACGAAGAGGATTGAACTGATCGGCATAGACTGGAGGTTTGAGACGAGCCTTGACGGCCACTGCCGACTGCCTGCGCCCCAGCAGCTAACCCTTAATGAACAGCAGATCAATCCTGAGTACACCGTCTGTGGACATAACTCCGCCACCCTGCGCGAGTCGCTCTTGGAGAAGGCGTTCGTCCTGGCGGAGATGTATGTGGAAGCGACCCAGGAGTACTACAAGCCCGGGATCATCGGCCCCTTCTGTCTGCAGACCTGTGTGGACAAGGACCTGAACTTCTACATCTACGATGTCGCACCCAGGATCGGCGGTGGGACCAATGTGCATATGGCTGTCGGCCACCCCTATGGCAATGCCCTCTGGCGGACCAATATGTCCACCGGCCGCAGGCTCGCTCGCGAGGTGAGGATCGCTCTGGAGAACGATTGTCTGGAACAGATTGTGACCTGAGGCCACTGGAGAAGATGAACGAAATCGCAAACAAAGGCGAGGGCAGAGGCCCGAGCCCGGTTGTTCCCAAGAAGCTCGGCCGGATAGCCAAGAAGCTCTCCGCAGCTGGGGAGGAGCTGGTGCTCATCGCCCCGGCCATTCTTCACAGCCAGGCATCTGAACAGATGCTGGCCATCGCCAGGATGGGGATGCTCGATAAGATCCTGGGATATCTCGTCACCACCGATAAGAATGTGCATTTCGTCCGGCCGGGGATCGCCTGGGATAGCGTGCGCACGGTGCCCCTGGATGTGATTACCGGCGTGGAGTATGTGGAAGAATTTCATACCAACACCCTGAAGCTCCTGGTGGGGGAGAGGGCGGAGAAGATCATCTTTTATGAGGACCTGGATGGCATCCGGTTTTATCAGTATATCCAGGGAGTTAAGCGAAAGGACCAGTCGGCAGGGGTGTGAGCTGGTCTGGACCTTCTTTTCTGGCCTCTGACTCAGTACGCGATGATTCGGTGATTTTATGCCGCCGTCAAGAAAGAGCATTCGGGCCGGGGCAGAGGAAAAATCGCCTGCTACCGGCGGAGAGGAGGTGGCACTGGTGGCTCACTGCCTTCTGAATCCTTTGACCCGGGTCAAGGGTCTGGATACTCTATCCTTCTCTCCCGCAGGACCAACGATGCAATTGCCCTGTCCGGAGGCGCTCTATCTGGGCACCGAGCGCTGGGCGGTGACCAGAAACCAGCTGGATGTGCCCCAGTTCCGCCAGTTCTGCCGCTCGCTGATCGTTCACTATGCAGATCTACTGGAGATGCTGGCAAAAGAGGGAGTGCGGGTGCGCGTGGTGGGGGTGGCCGGTAGTCCGAGCTGCGGCGTGCAGACGACGAGCTTTGGCTATGCGGGCGGGCGGGTGCATGAGGCGGAGCACGAGCATGTGCCCGGGAGGGGGATATTCATGGAGGAGCTGATTGGGGAGCTGGAGAGGCGCGGAATTCCCTATGAGGCGGAAGAGGTCGGGAAGAAGTGCATGAATGAGGCCGAGTTCGGGAGCATGCCGGGAATCGAGCCCTTCATGAGAGAGGAACGGGACCGGTTTGAATGAATGGTAAAATGGATGGGTGCAGATAATCTTCTTTTGGTGACGCCAAAAGCGGTATTGATCTAGATTGCTCGCTTGTGATGCTCATCTCCCTCGACCCTCCGGCAGCGCTGCGTCCAGCACATGGCCTACCTGCTGATCCGGGCTAGGCCGTTGCCGGATGATTTGAGCAATCAGTTCTGTTTGATCTATTCTTACGAACCGATTTTTCAGTGGACGCCGCGCGCGATTAAACGCGCGGTAGTGCTCTGGCCCCCTCAACGCCGGGGAGTCTTGGATACAGCGATTGATATGGCTAAGTCGGAATAACTGCGACCGGAATCCCGTTGATGTGTGTCCATGTGGGCAGGCACATGCGCGGGGGCGAGGCAAATCCGGCCACCTTTTGTGGGAAGAAATGAAGGCGGTTCTGGTATAGAGAAATCACTCTCTTTTCCGGTGGCAGATGCTGTAGACAGCCTGTCAGCCATCAGAGGAGGTTGATGAAATGAAATAGGAGAAAAGTACTCTGGGAGAAAAGTAGCCACCCTTGAGGCACAGGCATGCCAGGCCTACGAATACCATTAAATACTACTACTGCATGAGATTGGGCTGCATCCTTTTGCGGGGATTGCCAAGCCAGGTCAAAGGCGCTGGATTCAGGGTCCAGTCACGAAGGTGTTCGTGGGTTCGAATCCCATTCCCCGCACCTAATTAACTGCAAGATAACGATTTTATGGATTTTGCTGCCTTTTTCGAATGGATGCACATTATGTCACCTTGATATAAAGTTTTTCGCGACTGGATGCACTTTTCTGTCACCAATCATTAGCACAATTTTTAGATTTATGACTGTTTATAAAATTATCTAGGTAATCAATGGGTAGGAAAAATCTATATCCTCAGCAGAGTAATAAAAATTGCCGCTTCTGTTCACCAAACTAAGCGGAAGGAATGGGCGTTTTATCTGCCCATTCTTCTTAATTCTCAAAGCTTCTTATCCTTAATATTTCACCATAATGACGTACATAATCACTTGCTTGCTTAATTATGTTCCACAATAGCGATTAATAACCAGCAATAAGTTTATAAACTAGTAAGTGAATATAACTTATTGGTGAACAGAAGTGAATGAAAAAACGCATTTAGCTAGCGGTAGCCCTATAACCCAAAGAATCGATGCCGTGAAATCGCTTCTTGCATGGAAACAAGTATCCAGTGACCCATTGCCCCAAGAAGTCAGCTTGGACGGTGGTTGCTTGATTCTGGTTCTGAGCAAAAAGAAGGACTGCTATTATGTGACTACTGCGAATGGCTGCTCGTGTCCTGCGGCGACATATCATCACGGACCATGCAAGCATCAGAGAAAGTACTTCCCTCAACCAAAGAAGAGCAGGGTGGAGCTTGAGGCCGAAGGAGAAGCAATCCTCGAGGCCCACCACAATACCGCGAAGAGGCTTGCCAGATCGCCGGAGAGCAGCATTAGGGACAGCCTACCAGGGTGGCCCGGAGGTCTGAATGGGCCAGTCGAGGTTATCTGAAATGGCCTCCCAAATTTTTAAGGAGAAGGAGGAGGCGGCTTGAAATGTCCGGCAAAGCAATCATTTCCCTTCTTTTCGAGGATGGCGACTACAAAGAATCCGATGACATCATACTTATGTGTGATCAGGCCGGATTTAAAGCGCTGCTAGAGAACCTGGTCATTGAAAGTCGGAAACATGTAGTTGCGCCAGAAAAGCAGCCCGAGTTTATCTGCCTGGAATGCGGCCACAAGTTCTATTCGGCGCATGCGGCAGAGGAAGCAGCTTTTGGAGATGGCTGCCCGAGTTGCAGCGGATCAGATATTGAGGTGGCGTAATGCCACCGAAATTTCCCTTGGGCCAGCTGGTAGCCACGCCAGGAGCCCTTGCAGCCCTGAAAGAAGCAGAGGTGAGCTTCTGGCCCTATATCAGAAGACATCAGGAAGGCGATTGGGGCAACGTGACCCGAGAGGATGCTGCCGAGAACGAGCTATCGCTTCGGGAGGGCTTCAGGCTGCTTTCAGCTTATAGCTTACCGGATGGCTGCAAGATCTGGATAATCACAGAAGCGGATAGAAGCGCTACAACGATTCTGTTGCCGGAGGAATACTAATCGAACTCCCTTTTTTGAGGGGACACTGTGTCTGAAGACTTGCCTGACTCTGTAGTGATGCTTCCAGCTGGTGCTATCTTGTACCTTGTTAGCGAGCTGGAACGCCTCAAAGTGCAGGTCGAATCACAAGACCGCAGGATCACGGAGATCGCGGCTTAGCAGGATGAAGACTGTGACAGGCTTGGTCGCGATATAGCATACGATAGGCAACGTCTAGCCCGACTTGAGGCATCACCTGATCCAACACCCTCCCAGAAAGATCGCGGTGAGATCTTGAGAGCCTTGCTGGCAGCAAACGGCGGTAAGATGCCTGAGAAAGAAGCTCGTCAGAAGATGCATCTTTCGAAAAGCCAATTCAGCCAGCTATTAGCTGCTATGCAAGGCGATATTGCAGCCAAACCATATCATCTGGACAAGCGCCAAAAGATATTGCAGATAAAATAGAAATACGAGAATCAGTTTAGATAAACGATTAATCAATCTCAGGGATTAAATTTGATCCCTTTCAATAATGCAAAAAGCAGTGGGATTTCGCTGCTATAATGGGTAGATTAATTGTAGATAGAGATTGAATTAAGATAAAATTTAGTAGAATAGTAAAGAAAGCATTTTCCCTTCAAAGTAGTTAATCGTTTATCTAAACTACATCGATCAATTATCTTGGCATGTTTGGACGCAATTTAGAAGTCGGAGCAGCGTTATTCTTGGCTACCGCGTAATAATTTCTTGTGCCACGCTTGAATTTCCTCTACAGAGTCTCGTTCTAGATCGCAGAATAATTCTTCCTCAAGTTCGGGTTTAATAATCGTGACAAAAAATGGGTCAGAAAATGGCGAATCGCCTTTGCTCAACTCATCATTGATTATCGTATTGATTTCTTCTTTGAATTGTTCTTTCATAGTTTTTAAATACTTGCTATTATCAATAATTTCCAATAAAAAACCTGTATCGTAAGGTCGGCTAGTCGCAGCAATTTCTCTAATCAGGGTTCTAAAACCATTGAGACTCTTGCTTAGGAAATATGGGATTTCGCTGTAATAACCCTTGTTCTTATGTTGCTTTCTTGATAATCTTAAATTTTCTTTGTATATTATTTCCATTTTTTCTAAATTTTTTAAAATAGGATTCAAGTTGCTATCTTCAATTTCCAGGTACTCAGCCAATTCCCATCCTGCATGACCCTGATTATCAAGTAGAATTAGTATGACCTTGACCTGCGTTTTAGTCAACATTTTTGTCTTAGATTCAGTTTGTTTACTAAATAGATTTCGCTATGCTTAATCGCTTATAAAAATTCGGGTTTTACAATAAATGGTTATTATTTTGAAGTAAAAAGAATAACCAATAAATATTCTTTTATAGAATAAATATCCTATATGGTATCGTTGGCAAAACAAATGCCATCGGATCGTGGAAACATGTTGGATGGATCAAATTATGAATTGGCCAATAGCGCCTTTCGTGTATCGAATCAGAATAGCGTCCTAATTGAGGTGGCTTAAATGGCTGGAGAAGTCGACACACTACGCTTTGAACCTGTGGCAGTCGGCCAGGCACCAGGGCGTGAAGCAGAACCTGACGTCACTGCAATAGAGCAGGAAACGCCAAGGCGTGAATCGGAGTCCGGGACAGAGGCAACCTGCCAAGAAATGCCCATGCTGCAGATAGATCCCGAGTTCAAGAACTTAATACCCCCCCTCTCACTGGGGGAGTTCGAAGCGCTCAAAGAGAATCTTTCTCTGTATGGTTGCCGCGACAGATTGGTCGTATGGAAAGACCATAATATCCTGCTTGATGGGCATCATCGCTATCAGATCTGTACTGATCTGAAGCTTCCTTTCGAGACTAGAGAGCTTGAGCTTTCCAATCGGGCCGAAGCAAAGATCTGGATCATCAAGAACCAGCGGGGACGGCGGAACCTCAATGAATCTCAGCGTGCTATGCTGGCCGTAAAGCTAGAGGCCGTATACAGCGAAAAAGCAAAAGAAAACATGGGAGCCAGGACTGACCTTGGTCAAGATTTAGGCCAAGGTGAAGGTGGTCGTTCAGCCGAGAAAGCCGCTGAAGACATGGGTATTTCTCACCAAACAGTATCCTTTGCAAAAAAAGTAGCCACAAAAGGTATTCCAGAGCTCGCAAGAAGAGTAGAGTCAGCAGATATTACAGTTAGTGCTGCTTCCAAGATCGCTTCCCTGCCATCAGAAACGCAGGAAAAGATCATGGAAAAAATTGAAACTCAAATTGAAGCGGGAAGTAACCCAAAAGTAGCTGCTATCATGCGCGAAATTGTGCCATCCGATCAGGAAACCCCTAAAGACGCTGATGAACTCCTGGAGACGTTTAGGAAGAAACAGGAAGACAATCTAAAGCTGCTGCAAGGCATAGAAACCAGCCAGCGCCCGGAAAATTTAGTCGAGATGCTGGCCGTCGCTGAGAGAATTACCGCCAAGCTAAAAGAGATCGAGACCAAAAGTCTCGGTCCAGACCAAATACCAGCCGATAGCTGCATAATCAAGGCAGACCTGTTTAAGACGTTTCTTATGAGCTTAGTACCAGCTTCCAATGACCTAAGGCTTGAGTTTGAAGCAGGCGGGGTGCATGCTGTAGCTACTGATATGATTGGATATCTTGCGGCGGAAGCATTTTTGCCAAAGGAATCATTTGAAAAGTATTTTGATCTGGGTAAGATTGGCCTCCCAAATACAAAGAGGCTAATTCAAATGATATCGTCGATATCAAGTGATAGACTTCCGGGCAAGAAGAACCTACGGCTATACATCGAGTCAAATGATGGCGGGGATTATTCGGGAATCGATGAAGATCCTGATTGGAGAATAATGCATAGTCAAGATTGTTTAGGTGTATTGCGTGGTTTATCTGGCAGAGGAAATTTCCGATATAGATTGCTGAAGCCAGAACTCATTATGGACAGAGAAATGCCAGATATAAGCCTACCTTGCGAGCTGCAAGTTGATGGCAAGAAATTAATGATTGCCCTAGAGCATGCCAAGGCCTTAGATCAAATCGGGAAGTTTTTATTATCCGGAGGATCGTTCGATATCGTTTCTTTAAATAATGAAGTAAGAGGAACCCAGCATGTGGATTGTATAGTGCAGAAAGGCGAATTCGCTGATCCTCATTTCGATCTAAATAGACTTATGAGAATAAGGCGTACAATTGAGAAAAGCATGGAGGTTACGTTAGGCTTAGGTATTGGCATGCCTATGACTATGGAATTAAAGGTTGGAGAGACTGCATTCAGGTACTATATTAAAGAAACACAACCAGTGGCTTTAAGATAGAATGCTCCTATAGTACAGCATGGGTCATTCCTCCTTTTTTCTTTAATATTTACTTCGCTCATTACTTGATTAATATTCCAACTTTTAATAACCGTTATTAGTAGCTAGTGAGCAGTCTTGAAAAGTTGGGTCCAACTTTTGTCCAACTTCTTAAAACCAATAACTATAGACTTCATCCAACTAATACAACTATATATTATAATATATAGCACGATTTTTTTCGGTAGGTGCTCGTATAGCAAAATTCCAAAATTAAGTTGTTTTAGTTGGACAAAGACTCTTAATATTGATTTTGCGAAGTTGTAGGAAAGTTGGGCGTAGTTGTAAAGTTGGATGAAATCTAAATCCCTATGCCACTATGGCCTCTTCAGGATCCCATTAATTTAAATTTATCTCCTCAATAGTCCCTGAATGGCTATCAAGGATGAATTCACATCCTGGAGGTTGCTTTAATACCGCTGCTTAACCTGTCTACTATGAGGGGTTCACTCCACCATCAAAATGTTTTTAGTGTTGTATTGCATATGATTGCACATGGAGCGAAGATCATGAAGATAGTACCTATTTTGATCATGTTAATGATGCTGATTCCATGGGGGATTGCGTCTCCCCAAGACATCTCACCTGATGAGATTATCGACGGTAATATAACTGCAAGTGATCCGAATACAGATCAAAAAACATCCAACTTTAATGGGTCATCCAATTATACGTTCATTAAGGACATTGGTGATGCCAAAGGCGTTGAAGTGATCAACGTTCATTTCAAAAATGCATTTAGAGGAGCTGATTCAAATTTAGCTACTGTAGATCGAATTTGGCAGGTATCAGATACCAATTCATCTCAGGTGATCAAGAACGATTCTGATGGATTAATCTTCACTAGTGGAACTCCTCTGAAGTTGGAAGAAGGCTACGAACTGGACCTCAAATCGATCGATATCGACGGGCATAAAGCAAATGTTGTGTTATCAAAAAATGGAACAGCCATTGATGAAGCGGTGATAATACCGCCGGACACAAGTGAAGTAGAACTCAACAAGACTCTTAGGGCTTATGAAGATGCCATCAAGCTGGATCCTGTTTATTGGTATAACAAAGGAGAGGGTCTTTTTAATTCGAAGAGCTATAATGAAGCAATTGAAGCTTATAACAAATCCATAGAGCTTGATCCTAAAAACGATACAATATGGTTAAGAAAGAGTATTGCTCTTCAGGCAATGGGCAATACGAGAGAGTTCGTAAAGACCATAGATAAAGCCATAGGATTGAATCAATCAAACGGACTTGCTTGGTTATTGAAGGGCAGTGTTCTTGCTATGACGGGCAAGTACGATGAAGCTAATAAGGCACTCGACAAGGCAATTGGATTGAATCAATCCCAAGAATTGAATGAATATGCTTTGATGATGAAAGTGGGTACTATTTGGGGGGTTGGCAAGTACGATGAGGCCAATAAAGTAAGCGACACAATAATTGGAAAAAATCAGTCAAATTGCGCAGCATGGCTGAGTAAAGGTCAAATTCTTGGGGATTGGGGAATGAAAACAAAAACTTTGAAAAATATCAACGAAAGCATAAAAGCGTTTGATAAGGTAATTGAGCTGGCTCCTCGATCTACGTATGCTGCTCAGGCATGGTACTTCAAAGGCAATGATATGAAGTATTTGGGTTTGGACAAAGAGCCTATTAAATGCTATGATGAGGCAATTAGTATTGATCCTGAGTATTTGCCCGCTTGGATCGAGAAAGCAGATTCATACTTCAATTTGGGAGAATACGGCGGCGCAGTCCAGGCATATGATGAGATAATTAAATTAAATTCATCAATCGAGTATGTTTGGAGAAATAAAGGCATAGCTCTTGAACACCTGGGACAGTACAACGATGCTTTGGAAGCTTATAATCATGCTATCGACATAGATCCCACGGATGCTCGTGCATGGTTTGGTAAGGGCTATTCTCTGAATAACCAAGGAGATTACGAAGGAGCCATTAAAGCTTATGAGAAAGTCATTGAGCGTGATCCTAAAGATGCAGGAGCATGGAACAATAAAGGCAATGCTCTAAATAAGTTGGGAAAATACGATGAGGCTATAGATGCCTTTAACAAAGCTATCGAAATAGATCCAAAGGATGCTCTTTACTTGAGAAATAGAGGTAATACTCTCGATCTCTTAGGAAAGTACGACGAAGCCATCAACTCTTACAATAAAGCAATCGGTATTGATCAAGCATACAGTGTTAGCATGGTGGGCATGGGTAACACCCACCGCAACGCCGGAGAATATGCTGTAGCCATCAAATACTATGATGCTGCCATAAAGCAAGATCCAAAAGACTACAATGCCTGGTACAACAAAGCAGAAGTTCTTAGGGTGCTGCATCGTGATTCTGAAGCAAAAGCAGCTTATGCCAAAGCACGGGAACTAGGATACAGTGGAACCATGACACTGATGGAGATGACGGCAAATTGAACAATGAGTAGTTGCCGAAAATCAAACTGCGCGCGGCCACCCCGCCCTAAACGCCCATGTGCCTCAGGACAATGGCACATACGAGGCAAATAAAAAACAAGATCTATCGACATCTTAAGTCTGTTTTTCATGGGAAAGGACGGGGTATGCTTCGGGCCGCGCACCCCCAGGTTAGCCGGATTCCAGAAACATCCTAATCTTCGGTTTCCAGGATCTGCTCATCAGAATAATTGCTTATCTGCGCTCGATTGCATGATAGCAAGACCTAGTTAATTTGCGCTATTGATATCGTTTTTCGTTTTGGCATAGATTCCTTTCGTCATGCTCTTTATTGATCAAAACCAATATCTATCGAGCTATTTAGAGGAGCTAAACACATACAAAATAAATACTTTGGTCTGCATCCTTCTTGCATGAGCGGCTTGTTCATAGGGGTTTAACTCATTGTCCACTCGGAGGGGTTCACTCCAGCGAGACACTCAGAAATGCTTAAATTTAGCGTATAAATCCCAAAATTAATATTTTATCTTTGCTTTTTGTAATAGGGGGATAACCTATAAGACGCTAATGCCAAAATAATAGTTATTACTGATCCCAAAAAGAAAGATCCATATTCTGAATCCATTAGAAGCCAGATCGAGGCGGCACCAAAAAAGAGAGCTAAAACTCCCAAGACTAGTGCAGGAATTGCATATAATAATGTGAACCATGCTGCTAATGCAGTGGCAATTCTGCTCATGATGGTTGTTAATGGATTCCTTGTTAATAAATGCGTTGTATCTACTTATGTCAATCCAAAAAAAGTCAGTTCATCAATGCTTCTACCATGCCATTGAAAATCACTCCTTCAATGGGAACTTGAAAAGATCTACTTTCAACTGTTATATTGAGATAAGTCTTATTAATACCTTTAAATGTCTGTGTTCTTGCCCTGCCTTCCTTTCCAATTACTATTCCATCCCTATATGGCTCAATAGATATGATTTTCTTAAGTAATATGTCAGAGCTATGTGATCCTCCTAAAAATACGATCCTCCGGTTTGTGAGTGTCAGTGTGCCTCTATCAATTTCAGTAAGCACTTCATGAGATTTAGATCGAAACGTTCCGCCTCCAATTGATACACCTTTGGCTACTCTGACGCGAGAACTGCTATAATTCCCAGTACGCACACTCCTGTTCTCAAATAGAGATATATCACCTAGCGTGATTATTGCAGTTTCGTTCCTCTTAAGCATGATCGGAGGATTGTGTTCAATAGGTAATCCCTGACCACGTCTGATATCAGCTAGCCATGTATCTCTAGCTATGTTTTTATGAGCCTCCCACTTTCTCATGAACTCCTTTGTATCCGGCAATTTTGAATAGCATCTATTACAGGTAACATCGTGTTGAGTCATTAGTCCTAATAGCTTTTTTCTATCTGTTACTATCAATCGTCCCATCCTGCAAGCAGGACATGTATCAAATTCAATCACATTATGTTTATTGGTTTCCGAAATTGTTTCAATCTTCGAATTTTCCTGGGCATCTAATAATAAATTTTTTGCTTTCTGAACCTCTGGTGCTAAAGTAGGATCTAGCTCAATAGCTTTGTTATACGCTAGGATAGCCTCATCGTACTTGCCTTGCTGATGGAAGGAGACTCCTTTGCCAAAACAATCAACTGCTTCTTCCGTATTGAAATTTCCTAGCTTTCGCAGTATTAATGTTTTGGTCGTTTGAGCCGCTTTGAAATTAGGATCTAGCTCAGTTGCCTTATTGACTGCGTCTAGAGCTTCATCATACTTGGTCTGTTTAAAGAGAGCAGTACACTTAGCATTCCAATAATATGCATTTTGTGGATCTATCTCAATGGCTCTATTAAAAGCCCGAATAGCTTCATCATAATTGCCCTCGCCAACAAAAGCAGCACCTCTATTGTTCCAGATAGATGCATTTAAAGGGTCTAGCTCAATGGCCTTATCGTAAGCCTCTATTGCTTCACCATAATTGCCTCGGCCAGTTAGAACCCCGCCTTTTATGTTCCAGGCACCCGCTAATTGCGGATTAATTTTTATGGCCATGTCAAGTGCTACTATGGCCTCATCATATTTGCCCTGATAGTGGTAGAGATTTAATCCTTTGTTGGCAAAAGAATCTGCATCTTGAGGATTTATCTCTATGGCCTGATCATAAGCCTTGATAGCTTGATCATATTGACCCAAATCATCGAGAACAGCGCCTTTTCCGCCCCAAGAGCTAGAATCTAGTGGATTAATCTGGATTGCCTTTCCATAAGCTGTAACTGCTTCATTAAACTTTCCTTGTTTGTGGAGAGTAATACCTTTTTTTCTCCACGCACCCGCATCTTGAGGATCTGTCTCGATGGATCTGTTAATCTCGTCTAAATTATCAATAGCGTTGCCCTTATCTTTCCAAATAGTATTACTGGTTAGTTCAAATGATATATTGTTCTCAGTGCAGTTTGGTTGCTTATTCTGAAACTCATCTATAAGTGACGAGTCATCATCAGAATGTTCAAGCATGTCGGTTAATTGTTCACTTTTTGCCAAGGCATCTATTTGGGAAAGAGGAGATCCGCACTGTGAACAAAACTTCCCGTTATCTTCTTCCCCGCACTTTGGGCATTTTAATTGAGTCGTAGATGTTTCGATCCTTGTCAACATCCTTACCATTTCTTCGGCTTGTGCTACCTGTGCATCGCTAATAAATAAATTAACAAATCCACCAAGTCCTGCATCTGGAAAGTACACATGAAATTGTCGAGTGCCTAGAAATTTCGCCAATTCAGCTTTTGTGATATTTTTTCTGGAAATATTATATGTCTTGCTTATTTTTGAACTATCCCATTTTGGAGGGGGCAAGGTAAACATCTTTTGCTTATATATTTCTATCCTAACAGATTCTTTATTTATCAGCATCTTACCATTAATGCATTCAAGGCTTGCTAAAACCGATTCAGTTGGCACCATCATACCCCTGATTATATTTACCTGAGTCAAAATGACAAACTAATAATAACGTCAATGACACAATCCCCAGATAGTCTTTCCATTATCCATAACATTCATAGATGCATAAAGAACGGCATGTTAAAGAACTTTCCGGGTGATTCATTCTGAATGATTATCTGAGCTGATATCCTGGGAGGAATGAGTTGGCTGCTTTCAGTGCTATCTTTCCCCGAACTTATGGGATGGAGTTTTTCAGATAAGACTATTTGATGTATCAAGCAGATCCTGATGTACCTTAAATATATCGTAAAACTTTATTTTTTTCTTTTTTATATGATTAACGTTTTAATTGTTAGTCACCTGTCATGTATTACCTATCGGATTGCCTGGTCCTTTACCCCGTTTGGGTGAAGGATCTAGCCATCTGAGACTGTTTTATGGAGCGTTTTAAATGAATTTGATATTTAAGAGAAAATTGAGCAAATCTGCGGAGAACAAGGCTGCGCAGATAACCATCCCTCGCTGTATTGCCGAAGTCTGGGCTGATTTCAGCTCGATCGACATGATTTTCGATGGGAGCTGTCTGGTCGTCGTACCCAGCCAACAATAAGGAGACAATAATATGAGAAAAAATAAATTCAAAATCCCAGATGCCATGAAAATGAATGGCGGCTTTGACTTATCTGACCTCGAGCTAGCGCGTCTGCGATTGCAGGAAACACAGATGAAGCTTTCTGGACGCTATATCCCACCAGAAGATCGCGGAAATATGATTTCCAAAGAAGATGCTTTGGCACAGTTACAGGAAACGCTCTCTGGAAAGATCACAAAGGAAGAAGCACCTGCCGATAAAACCGCTATTGAGCTTGAACGAATCCAAGTGAAGCTAAATTCAGCGCCCTCAACCAGCAAAGCCGAAGCTAAGAGGCAATTGCGCCGCACGCAAGCTCTCCTCACTAAACAATCACGGAGATTATTATGAGACCGGAAGAATTTATTCAATATTGGTCTGAGAGGAACATTTCTACCAGTGAGAGCAGGCTAGCAGCACGCTATTTGAAGGCGATCGAAGAATTGAAAACGATTCGGTCTGAGCTCTTCGGCTATATCAGGCCGCAGAAAACTAGCAAAGGACTAATCGCAGTTTTTGCTCCCGAAGCAGAACAGCTCATGTCTCATTTCGAGGCTGCAGAAAAGAACCTAGCCAGCATCACCGGGAATATCGAAGCTTTTTTGGCTCTCACGAACGGTAAGCCTACATTAGATGGCCTTGTCAAGGAGAAGCACAGACTCGCAAAGATCCTAGATAATGCAAAAAACGCCGTGGAAGCCGCAACACTTAGATCAGTTCGGCGTGGCGCGAAATCTAAACTGGATGCTGAACTCACAAAAGAAGTTCAAAACGAACTTGCTAAGCAAGATCGAATTACAGATGAATACGGGCCTAAGCTAAAAGACATCGAGACCAAAATAGCCAAGGCCCGCGAGATCCTGTCAAGGTACTAAATTTTAGAATATCTAGGAAGGCTATAGATGAGCATTTTTGATGAGCCGATAATGATAGACGGCAATGCAATTGAGCTTTATGAGCCGCCAGGTCAAGACAACTTAATCGATCTGGAAAAATTGTGTCCGTGGCTCCGAGGTCCAACACCCGAAGAGGAAGAAAGAGCCCGCATGTTGCGTGCTGAATCTTTGTTGATTGAAATGCGCGAAGAATCCAGAGTATATTATAATCGGTGATCGGGAGATCTCACCTTGGTCTAAATTTTGGCCAAAGTTCGGACCGGCAATGCCCAGCAAACGGCCAATATTTATATATCTCTTAATATCGTAAATGATAATCTTAATCATTCAGTCTTGTAGCCCCCCTTTAAGCTCTTTAAAGGACGTAAAATCGATTTTAGCGCCTATTAGTTTGGTTAACGTTTGTTTGGAGAATTTTATGACCGAAGAGACAGATCTTGAAATGCTGGGCGTGATGGTCCCTAAAGGCGATAAGGAAATTATCAGGGAAATCGCAGCCAGGAATAGACTCACAATAAGCGATGTAGCCCGTATGCTGATAACAGATGGCATAGAACATATCGGCGAAAGGGATATTTTAAAAGTGGCAAAAATCGTGAATGTAGAATTTGGGCCAAATAATCAAAACTATAAAATAAATATTGAAAGTTAAGTAATAGAAAATTATTGATCGGACTGCTCCCAACAGCCCGATCTGGAAGGTTTTTATGATAATAAATTCTAATAATCAATATATAAACCTACGTGGACGTTTTTACATCTGGTCGGTTTACAGTATCTTAATTCGAGGTCGGTTACATGTTTACTAGATGGACCGCCCTTCAAGGTTATGATTCAGATATTCTTGACGCTATTCGAAGTGTATTATCTGGGCCGTCGGCTATCGTCTCGAAGGTAACACGCTTGGGATTCACAACGTCAGCAGCTGCAATAGCAAAGGCTGAAGGTTCAAAGATATTGATTGTAGGTCCAACCAAAAAGATTAGCACTGATACTGTGCGAGGTGCCGATGGTGGCACACTTATTGCCTACGGCCATTCACACTGCCTGAAACTGCAAAAGAACTTTGCACACGATCCATTTATGGAAAAGCTTCCATTATCGTTGCCCAGTCCATGCCCCTGTGAAGAACATCCAGAATGCGACCTTACAAATGCCTGGTTTGAATCAGCGCCTGTCCGGGCTATGACTTATGCAAAGCTTACATCACTAATGTTAGTAGATAGCGACGAATCAAGCTACATTAAAGAGCAATTAAGCGATCTGGATGTTGTTGTTTTTGATGAGTCGCACAGGATTTCATTGCCGGCTCCGCCTATGGTAGATTTGGATTATAGTCCCGAAAGGATGCTACAGGGCTTTGAAGCATTGCGAGAAATATATTCCCGCTTCTTAAAACTTAAGCAAACGCTTTATGAAGACTTAGTCTGCAAAAGTATCGAAGATGACTTGGAATATGCAGGGACCAACTGTAGACTGGCAAGACTGGTAAATAATAGCTATGATGTGCCGTCTTTAAAGCTGCGCGCAGCTTTCAGTGAACTGATAAAGCTTGCACGACAAAGGAAAAAGCTGAATTATAGCGAGCCGGACATCCTGTTCCTAAAGGATTTATGTTCCGTCATGGCAGATCGTGAATTATGCGTAAGCTTTGTCCGAGGCAGCGAAGGAGACCGTTGGCTTCTCGTAGGAACACATAACGTAGAACAGAACGCTATCAAGTCCTTCCTCAAGGAAGTCTGCCCTAATGCAAAAGCATTCTTTGTTAGCGGAACTCAGTTCGAAAGCAGACCAAGGCTTTTCGAAGAGCTGGCAGACCGCAAGCTCGAGTCCGTATGCGTGCCAGACGTCAAAGATAACAACAGCAGCATGACCATTTATGCAGATTCATGGAAAGCAGATACAATAAACTTGGGACCCAAAATGGAAGATATTTGCAGGCGTATTCGAGATATTTCAGAACTGGAGAACGGTGCGCCAATCTATCTAGCCACTATTAATACTAAAATGAAATTGTGGCTGGAGAGTACATTAAAAGGAGAGCTTCCAAATATCGAATTCGATTATTATCGCTCCGCCAGATCAATAGGCGTTGAGAATTCCGCACGGATCGGCATTTTCATAGGTTTCCCGGCGACGCCAACCAACAGCATGGACTTTGCAGCACCCACATACGAGGCAAGTCAAGAACTGCGCCACTTTGAAGCGCTTTCTAGTGCCTGGCAGACCATGTCAAGGATTAAGGACTGGGAGGGAAAAGTGCTATCCCGGGCGTATTGCATCGGATTGACACAAAAGCAGGTTAGCCAGATCGTAACGCAGGGCAAGAACCTAAGGGCTCACTTCGTTAGAAAGGGCGAGGTTGAGATTACAGTAGATGAAGCTTTGACGATGCCGAAAATCTTGGTCCCATATAAAAAGCAGGTACATGCAGAGCAGCGCAAATCCTCACCATTCATAAGAAAGATCTGGGATACTGCCGGGGAACTGGATGGATGTAAAATACCAATCTATAGCATCAAAAAGATAGTCGCGAATTTTACTAAAACCACATATAATATTACTTATGTGGATTTAGTAAAAAACAGCCCCATCTTCCTGGATCCAGACAGTGTCTTGGCTTTTGGTGCTATATTCTCCAATCCTAAGAACGAAGACGAATGGCGGGTCACTTCAGATACGCTGGATAGGTTCTTCCGAAGTAATAAGTTATGTCACGCTGAGCAGCGTTCGAATGCAACATATTACCCACATACAACGGGCGATTGGCAGAGTCTGGTAGAGTCCATGTTCTGCAATGAGGTCACTATAGCCACTTATGGCATCGGGGAAGCCGGCCACACAGTTCAATGCGCCTTCGATATCGATAATCATAAAGGCACAAATCCTGCACTGCCACGAGTAAATGCCGTAATTGACCACATCAAGGCGCAAGGGGCACAGCCAATTCTAGTTGCTTCAGGCAGCCCAGACAGCTATCATATCCACATACCGATTATGGAGACACAGATTGAGACCAGCCACGAATTTATGAAAGCAATGCATAATGAACTTAAGCAAGCACATAAGGATCTTGACCTAAAGCACGACACTGAGACATTCCCTAAGCAGAAGACCAGCAATGGCAAAAAAGTTGGAAATGCACTAAAGCTGCCATTAGCTCTCAATCGGAAGTCTGGAATGCGAGCGCAGATTCTTGACCCCAATACCAAGGAGCCAGCTGATGTGATTTTTATCACCAAGGTTATAGAGATCAGGCAGCCAGAAAAAGAAGCTGTCGTGGTCTGTAATCGACAATATCTGCCAGCACCGAAAATATTGGCTGCGCATCCCGGAAGATCTGGAACTATGAGGCCATGTGTTTCAGCTGCACTAAATCAGCAGCTGGACGGCAGCGAGGGCAATGATATGCGGGTCGCCATTGCTTGCGAGGCCTTGGCGTCAGGGAAGTCCCGGGAAGAAATCATTGATCTGTTCATGGGCCAAGTTGATTTTAATGAGGTCAAAACGGCGCAGTACGTCGATTACATAATCGCTGCAGAATATCGACCCTGGCGGTGCGAGACGCTACAAGATAGATGTCCGAGTTTAATAGATTGCAGCAATTGTCCTATGAGAAGAGATGAGGCAATCAGCAAACGCGGGATTGTTCTAGAACCAGTTATGGCGAGGTAAATAAATGTCGGAATTCTATATTATGCCCGACGAGGATGCACTTGAGCAGGCTATGCAAATGGACAGGGCATTTTTTAAACAGAACCCCGGAAAATCAGAATATTGTAGGTTGGCAATACCTGGGGAGGATTTCGGGTATTTCCCGCCGCAGACCATCGTACATGTAGTGAATTTCGGTCAAGGCATGCGCCAACGTTCATTCTACATGCCGCCGAAGGAGATTTGGTATGAGCTGGAGAGAGCTCACCAACATAAAACAAACTCAGTGTGAAGGCTTAGATAGCCAAAATTTTCACTAAATTCACATATATAATATTATATGCGGTTTTAGTGAAAAACCGCACTATCTTTTCGGACCCCCTTGATTTGATTGAAAACACTATTAAGAGGATTAAATGACTAATACAAAACACCCTGTCGGTTGGCTGAAGATAAGCTCGCCGGAAGACTTACAAAAGGCATTGACCCGGATGCTAAACAAGATCTTGATGTGTGAGGATCCGGTTGTGCACGCTGGCAGATTTGCTTCCCTGGCGAATTCTTGGACTAATGCGCATCGACTCTTTTTAGAAGAAGAGGAGATAAACGCGATCAAGCAGCGTCTTGACGCGATAGAGCTAAATAAGTGACCTTGTTCAAAATTTAGGTCAATGTTATGGTGATATATTTTGAGAAATTTAAGTAATTTGGAGCGGCGCGTTGCAATGCTTGAAAGGCCCATGGTTGGCGAAAATGATCCCTTAGAATTCGCGATCAGCAATCTAAGCGATAATGAGCTTGGCCTGCTTTCAGAATATCGGGAATTGCATTTGGCTGGATTTGATACCGAGGAGGTCCGGGACATGATGGGCGGCGATTCTTTTGAAATGGCAATCGCTGTCATGCAGAAAGTGAACGGCGATCTGGAACGGCTGACTGTGCCCCCTGTGCGGAAATTGGTGGCGAAACCCAAGATGAGGGCTGCTATCGACAGCGGGATTGGCGGCAATAAGAGGCAAAGAAAATCCGACCCTGAAACCCCAATCCGTCGCGCAACATCATGCCTTTGCAAGTCAGAAAGGTGTTTATAAAAATATCGTTGCAGGCTAATGGATAGCGAAAAATGGTTGGAAAAATGCTGTTATACATACCTATCATACCGACAGCGTAGAGATTCTGCTAACCTACCTGGGTAGGCCATCTGATCCCATGCCCGTATTCGTAAAGCTGAAGGGCAACGTGCGGCTAACCAGAAGCAAGAAAGGCGATTGCTACTATACCATAACCACGAAGGATTGCTCATGCAAGGCCCAGACCCTTCAATCCCGGTACTCCCTGCAAGCACATGAGGGCGATACAGGCCGAAATTGAGGACGAGAGCATAGCTCCAATCGCTAAATGGGCCGGTGGCCGCAACGGGCCATTAGACCCCGATGAGCTAAAGGTGGTGGCCTAAAGGCCATCTCAGCTATTTTCGACCAGTCGGCAAGCGTATATCTTGCGAACACTTCTCTGAATCTATGAAGTTGATCTTGGTAGCATTCGTCCTTCTGTTGCTCACAGGGCCGGTATATGGACAACTGACGGCAGCCGATTGGATCGAACGAGGTCGTGATTTCACTGAAGAAGGAAAGTACGATGCAGCTATTAATGCATTCGATGAAGCCATCAAGCTAGATCCCAGTGATGCTGTCGTCTGGTACAACAAAGGTACATCTCTTTATGATCAGGGGAAGTATGATGAGTCCATTAAATCCTTAGACGAAGCCATCAAGCTAGATCCTAAATATAAAGAAGCCATGGTCATGAAAGGTACAGTCCTTTCTTTGTTAGGCATGTACAACGAATCAATCAAGGTTTTCGACGAAGTTATCCGCCTAAATCCCAATATGGTGTATGCCTGGGCCGGCAAAGGCAATGCTCTCCGGTTGCTGGGCAAGTATTTTGAGGCTCTCGGCGCAGTGAATCAGGCCATTGATCTGGCTCCCGACGACGCTTTGATCCGGCGCGTCAAAGCTGATATTTTCATGCAGCAGGGCAAGTATGACGCAGCGGTAGAAACATTGAACGAGGCAATCCGGTTAGATTCAAGCAATGTCCAGGCATGGGAATTTAAGGGTTCCGCTCTTTCTAAGCTGGGTAGGTATGAGGAGTCTGTCGATGCTTACGACGAGGCCATAAAATTAGATCCAAGCGATTCCTTAGCGTGGAGCAAGAAAGGCACAGCATTTGAAGCACAAGGCAAGTATGATGAGGCATTCGATGCTTATAATGAGGCCTTAAGATTAGATCCTAGAGATTTAGAGGCATTAAACGGAAAAGGTTCTCTTCTCTGTGACAACCTTGGCAGACCGGATGAAGCTAACAGAATCTTTGATGAGGCGATCAGATTGGCACCCAACGATCCTACTTTCCGATATAACAAAGGCAATGCACTGTATGCTATGGGTAACTATACAGATGCCATCAAATGCTGGGAGGACGTTATCGATATGGGCGGTCTTCCTGAGAGCATGTCTCAACATAAGATAGGCAATGCTCTTAGGATGCTACACCGCAATTCTGAGGCAGAAGCTGCCTACATCAAAGCACGCGAATTAGGCTATAGTGGACCCATGACGCAAATGGAACTGACAACGACATGAATGTAAACTGCTAACCTGCGAACGCTCTCTTTTTTGGCTCCTCGCTATTCTCTGTG
>NZ_DAIK01000137.1:40473-41743 GCF_002496085.1 Methanosaeta sp. UBA458
CTATTTAAGATAGCATTGAATCATGAAGATCCTTGGTACATCTAAAGATATTTCCTTAAATCTGCCTCAATTTCCGCCACAAACCGCAAGCATCCTAACCGCAATCATCAGAGGCCGAGGCTCTTTTGAGCATACTTTTTGGCTCGATAATCATAGGGGTAAGGGATCAAATCGTCTTATTCTAATAGTGTGTAGAAAAATAGGTTAGCAAAAAAATTAAATGTAACCATGCTTATAAAACCATATTATAATTAGTATTGAATGGGGTGCACTTACATAACTATGTTTGGCAGTTAGTTCTCTGATATTTTTTGAGAACTGCGCACATTATGAGCACAATTCGCGCACAGATACTAAAGCTATACTGGCTTTCATTGCCGAGGAGCTAGAAGCAAGAAGGGAGCCTTTGCTCCCTGATGTAGCTGCAAGATTCGGGATCACAGTGCAGTCTTTATCGAAATCGCTATCAGCACGTGGCACTGAGAGGCAAAGACAAATTAGATCCTGAACCCGATATGGGGATCGATTATGAAGACTGCTGATCTTCGCAAGTGTTGCGTCCGCTATTTAATGTCGGATAAAATAAGAAGCTTAATCCTGGCAGAATGAATATAATGATATAATAATATTAAAATCTATGTGCTATAGGCTCTTCAGGTGATCGTTGATGCTTGCGCCTGTATTGAGAACAAAACCACGTATCTCTTGTCGATATTTATTGACAATAGTACTAACCGTCAAGCTGGGGTAGTCTCTCTTGTTATATTTAAATGGCATAAATACATTGCCTCCCCCTTCATGAGTTCCAGTAATATCAAATTGGATAGATTTAGTCCGAACTAGTCGTCTGTGTTTAATCGTGTTGCTGAAAGCGTTCACATAGCGGAATTCATCGCTCTTATAGAACTTGTCCCAAGAATCTTTGATACCGGAATATTCTTTTTTTTGAAGCTTCTTGGATATTTCGCTTGCCCACAACTCATGTTCATTATGAGAAACTTCCAAGACCGCGATATTGATGATTTGACCAAGCATATCTGCCATGGGATTCAAGGACTGAACGCAAGCAACCACATACGCCTCACATGCAAACGCTTTTTCGTGAAATGTGATCTTGCAAGTGGATTCATCCCATGCTTCTATAGCCCTCCCCGCAAAAAATTCTGCTAACTCATTATGCCAAATCAATGAATTCCAATAAGCTTCAATATCACGATCATGTTTTTGTTTACACAATTCAATGAGTTCATCACCATTCCATTGGGTCACA
>NZ_DAIK01000021.1:0-705 GCF_002496085.1 Methanosaeta sp. UBA458
CCTGAATAAAAGGTTTATATTTGCTCTTTATAAAGATGATGCTGTATTCCGATGCAGGGAACCACTGACAAGCTCGATTCCATTTCTAATCGATTGGCTCTGACAGAGACGCGAAAAAGGTTATGATCCAGATATAACCAATCCCCTTTGCACACAATAATGACAGATATCTTTACCTACGATAATATCGACTCCTTAGATTAGAGTGATTGACATGTTTCCTGGTTTAGGAGGTTTAGGAGGAAGGGGCGGCATGAGCCCCAAGAAGATGAAGGGCATGCTTAAGAGCATGGGAATAGACATAGATGAGCTGGAGGATGTCTCCGAGGTCATCATCCGCATGCCTGATAAGGAGATCGTTATACAAAACGCCTCTGTCGCGATAATGGATGCCCATGGGCAGCGCAGCTATCAAATATCCGGCGATGCCACTGAGCGCCCTCTCTCCGGAACGGAGGCAAACGAGGGACCGGAGCTTGAGATCCCCGAGTCAGATGTGGACCTGGTTGTCGCCCAGACGGGTGCAAATCATGAAGATGCAAGAGCGGCCCTCCTGGAGGCAAAAGGCGATCTAGCGGCAGCAATTTTGCTGCTCGCACCGAAGTGAATGATCAAAAAACCGCCGAACTATCAGCGATAATAAGGCGATCTTCGTGAGCGAGGCAAGAGAGGTCATTCGCGATCCAGTCCATGGGTCCATCTCGA
>NZ_DAIK01000021.1:757-10916 GCF_002496085.1 Methanosaeta sp. UBA458
CACACCCGATTCGAGCATTCCCTGGGAACCATGCATATGGCCGGGCGAATGGCCGAGCACCTGGGTCTCTCCTCTGAGGAGGTGAGAAAGGTTCGGTTAGCCGGGCTGCTCCACGACCTGGGTCATTCCGCTCTCTCTCATGCTGTTGAGGGGGTCTTAGGCCGCAACCCCGAGGTTCAGCCCCTGTTGAAGGGCAAAAGAGCTTCCGGGCACGAGGAGTTCACCCAGGATATAATCTCCTGCCATCCTTTCGGCCAAGAGGCCATAAGGATTGCAGAAAGGGATTTCGGCGATGCGGACAAGCTCTTTGCAGAGGTCGCAGACATAGCCCGGGGAAGGATTCCGCCCCTGGGGCAGATCATAGTCGGCGACCTGGATGCAGACAGAGTGGACTTTTTGCTCAGAGACTCCCATCATTCTGGCGTATCCCTGGGCCTGGTGGATACAGACCAGATACTGCAGTCCCTCACCATCTGCAAGGGCAGGATAGTCCTCGTCGGCCAGGGTGACTATCGGGCAGAGATGTCCCAGACGGCAGCGGAATCAATGCTCATCGCCCGGGCGCATCATTATAATGCCCTTATCTATCATCCTTCTGTCCAATCCATAAGGGCCATGCTTCTCACGGCGCTGGAGAACGCTCTGTCCAGGATGAATGAGGATGATGCCAAAAGGAGGATAGAACTATTCTTCCGGGAGTACACCGATCCGGACCTTCTGCGGTTCATCTGGGAGACGGGAGATGATGTCTCACGGGATCTACTGCAGCGTATAAAATTCGGCCAGGAGATACCGCTGGCTGCCAGGTTCGACCACCGGTCCCTCGCGCCGGATATCAGAATGGCTCTGTCCACCATCTCCCGCCATGGGAGGATGAGAAAGCTCTTCGAGGATACCCTCTGCAAAAAATATGGGGCCCTGGTGAGCATCACCGCGGGCAGCGGAGTGCCCAGGTCCGTGAGAACCCAGGCGGATAGCTTTCTCTATGACGAATCCGCCCTGGCCGCGGGCCTGGTAA
The DNA here is from genome assembly GCF_002496085.1 of Methanosaeta sp. UBA458. Lineage (NCBI taxonomy): Archaea > Methanobacteriati > Methanobacteriota > Methanomicrobia > Methanotrichales > Methanotrichaceae > Methanothrix > Methanosaeta sp. UBA458. The sequence continues at coordinate 1,776 of NZ_DAIK01000021.1, forward strand.
AGTCGCTGACCCGCCAGATCGCCATATCCTTCTTCTCCGACGATAGACCGGAGATCTCCCTTGATGAAGTTATGGAGCAAGCGGCAAAGCTGCTGTCCTTTATTCGCTCCGAGAGCTATCTTCCCATCGATGGACTATTGCTGCTCTTTTATGCTTTGCATAATATGCTCTCAGAGAGATACGGTGAGAAGATCCTGGTTCCCCGGATCAGAAACATAACCTGGCTCTACAGGACTGTGGCCAGGCTCAGGGACCTGGGCCCTGGTGGGCTTTCAGGACTATTTGATTATTCCTTTCATTCTGAATACGGATTCCTTTATAGCGAGAGGCTTTTCGAGGATATTCAGATCCTCGTTGCCAATGGCATGATCTATCAGGACCAAAGACACTATGAGATCCGTGGCCAGTGGCTGCAGAGATATGAGTATATGCTAACTGCTGAGGGAATAAGCTACGCTAAAGAGGTTGTTCTATCCTATAGCAAAGAACACGAGATGCTGCAGATCCTTCTTAAGCAGGATAAACACACCATCCCTTTTGATGTGGTGAGCCTCAATCTGAAGAGATACTCTGGTGCAAAAGCGTCAACTACCCCGGCCTAAAGTCCGTGGCTTGTATCTAGGAGGTTCAGATGTGTCCTGATACGTTTGGCTGGTTGACCTTTGGGTAGATCCAAGAGTGCCCTACCTTCCGAGGAAGGCGTGAATCTGTACCCTAGATTGGCTAGGGAACTAGATATGAGGTGATCATGAAAGAATATATAGCAGATCTAAGTGGCGCGAAAGTAATCAGCGAGGGGCTCTACATCCCCGGCCTGAAGACCGGGGTCTTTCGCCCCTCTGCACCCCCTATAGAGATAAAAGTTTAGCGGATGAGAACCTAGCTCATCTTGCCCTTGGTGTAGGGGGTGCCCTTGACGACCTCAACCGGCGTCGAGGGATTCCAGTCATCTTTCAGGAACTGATAGATGTTTCCCCCTTCAACCATGTAGGTGGCCAGGCTGGTATTGGTTGCATTGTTGGTGTCGTTTTGCAGGAAATCCAAGATGGCATATGTGGTGTTGGTGGTGTTATTGTTGAAAGATTTCTTGGCATATAGAGGGGCGCTGGCAAGAGGTGCCACGAATGGGGTTGGCGCCCAGCTATCATTCAGGAAAGCAGCAATGGATGGAGTAGTCAGCAGAGATTCATCCCCCGCTTCATTGATCTCTCCATTATCGAACGGCGCAGGATCCTTGCTCATGCCGCCTGGCATAAGCCCAACCAGAGCAATCAGAGCAATCAGTACAAGGATAATGTGTCTCATGAGTCCTGCATTATCCATCAGGTATCCATAAAGCTTTCCGTCGGTAAAACTATATTCTCGATCAAGATCGGTTATCCTGAATGCATTATGGTGAGATGAGAGTCGATCAGTCCGCCAGGGCTTTAAGCTCTTCTGTAGTCGATTCTGGGTGCTCTGCCAGATATTTCGCCACAATTGGCCGGTGAACGAGCTTGCAGTCGATGCAGCTCCAGAACCTCTTACCCCTCTTTGTTCTCACGAACCTGCCCAGCTCTTCATCCCTGCAGGGATAAAGGGGGCAGAAGCAATGGGTGCAGTCCTGACCTTCGAAATGGTGGCAGGGATAGTATTCGCAGTTGGACTGGCCCGTGGCCTTGACCGGCTGGTCCAGCGCCTCCCTTATCAGACAGGGATCGTCTGTTACTAGACCGTCCGCCCCCAGCCGGAGAAGCCAAGCCGCCTGAGCTACCGTATTGACCACCCCCGGGTAGACTTCAAGGCCCTTCTGATGCGCCTCCTTGAAAAGACGGGGATTTACCTTTTCTGGAAATATGGCATCCGCATCAGCCCAAAGGGCCAGTTCTACCGGCTTTATGGGCAGTGAGGTGATAATAATGCCGGTTTTGAGATCGGAGATCTCCTTGATCTCGCGCAGGCTGGCGTGATAGGAGGAGGTGATGATGCTCTTTTCCTTCGGCACTACATCAGCCACCAGGGCTTCCAGGCCCTCTTCTTTCATCTCCACCACCACCCCCAGCTCCAGCTCTTCTGCCAGGGATAGAGCCTCTGCCAGAGTGGGAACTGGCTCATTTCCGGCACGGATCGCCTTAAGCTCAATGCAGTTGAGATCCTGGACCATTCCCTTGCCATCTGTGGTTCTGTCCACGCTATCATCATGCATCAGCACGAGCTTTCCGTCCCTAGAGAGCCTCACATCCACATGGACATAATCCGCAAGGCAGCGCTTCGCGGCTCTTATCCCTTCCAAGCTGTTTTCTGCGGCAAGCGCGCGGGCTGTGCGGTGACCTATCACCAGAGCCATTGAAATGAATTCGCCTGGAAAATATATCACCTTTTGCCTGATTCTGGCAAAGGATTATACTGCAAGAGGGACAATCGATATGCAAATGCTTGAAAATCTTGAGAAGTTCACCAGGCTTAAGAGGGATGTTGCCCAGATAAATGTCGATCCCCTGCAGAGAGGTGGAATATTGACTCCCGAGGCAAGGGCCGCTCTGGTGGAGTGGGGCGATGGCTACTCCATCTGCGATTTTTGCGCCGGGATGCTGGATCACATAAAGAATCCTCCGGTGGAGGAGTTTGTGCACAGCATCCTCCCGGAGTTCCTGGACATAGATGAGGTTAGAGTCACCCATGGCGCGCGGGAGGGGAAGTTCGCTGCCATGCATTGCCTGTGCCAGAAGGGGGATTTCGTGGTGATGGATGGCAACGCCCATTACACCTCGGTTCTGGCAGCGGAGCGAGCGGGACTGAATGTGGAGTATGTGCCCCCCAGCAAGGAGCCGGATTATGCCATAAGCTCTGAAGGATATGCTCTGGCTATAGAGAGAGCCTATGAGAAGAAGGGAAACGTAACCCTGGCCCTCCTGACCTATCCCGATGGCAACTACGGTAATCTGGCTGATGCGCGAGCGATAGCTGATGTCTGCCACGATTACGGTGTGCCGCTCCTTCTCAATGGCGCCTACTCCGTTGGCAGGATGCCGGTGAAGGCTCGGGAGTTGGGGGCAGACATAATCGTAGGCAGTGGCCACAAGTCCATGGCCGCCTGCGGGCCGGTGGGCGTCCTGGGAGCCTCGGAGGAGTATGCCCGGATCATATTCAGGCCCTCCGCTACCAAGAAGAATAAGGAGGTGGAGCTATTAGGCTGCACGGTGCGGGGAGCGCCCCTCATAACCCTAATGGCCTCATTCCCAATAGTGGTAGAAAGGGTGGGTCGCTGGCCCGAGGAGCTGGAGAATGCCCGCTGGTTTTCCAGCGAGATGGAGAAGATGGATCTGGTCCAGGTGGGGGATCGGCCGCATAACCACGATCTGATGTTCTTTTTGACCGAGAGGCTCTATGATATATCTCAGACTGCAAAAGGAGGTCGCTACTTCCTCTACCGGGAGATGAAGGATAGAGGAGTGTGCGGCATCAAGCCTGGCCTCACCCGCCAGTTCAAGCTGAGCACATATGGCTTGGGCCGTCCGGAGTTGGAGGTGGTCTTGAATGCACTCTCTGAGATCATCGAGTCCCATGAAAAGGACGAAAAGGGAGATAAAAACGAAAAGGGAGCAAATGGGTCTTAAGACAGACCGCTTCCTCCCATTCCAATGGGTATCTGGCTGAGATCTCCAACGCCTGTCAGGATACTCACAGCATCCTGCCGGACATCGTGGTAGTAATCTTCTGAGCGGGTGCCCGATTTTACTGCAACCGTCTCATTCATGGCGGCCACTGAGCTGCTTGGTTCGCTCTGGACGATTGAGGGCTCAGCCTTTTGGGGCATGACCGCAGGGGTATAGCTGGCGGTATCGGGATTGATCCATATGGTCTCGAAGGTGCCCCGCTCGGAGATCTCGCCATCTTTCACCTTCAAGAGATCGCCTCTTATCGACTGGTTCGAGGGGTCATATGTCCCGTTCAGGCGGGTGGAGGTCTCTGAGCCATCATCAAGGTAGGTCATGACCAGGTCTACATTGTCCTCTTTTACTGATCCAATGACCACTGCATTCCAGGCCTCCTGGCCGTCCTGCTCGTATTTTGCCTGGCCGTAGAGGATCTCATTCTCCTGATTGAGAGCCATTATCACGTTATCGATCTCGATACCTGAAACCGACCAGATATAGCTCAGGTCCAGAATAGACTGACTGGAAATCGGAACGGATTGGCTAACGTTGGAAGATTCATTGTCCATGATGGATGAATTCTCCGGGATCAATGCTGTCTGATCGAGCGCTACCGTCTCTGCATCTGAGCTGTCCGACTCCTGGGCGAGCGAAGGACCGGCAGCACAGATGAGAAAGATCATCAGAGGAAGGATATGCCATCCCCTCATCAAGCAATTGACTTTCATTTAGAACCACCACATTCTACCTTATCTGCAAAAAGATTTGCTGCGCCAGCTTTCTGGCGCATCATTCCTCAATCTGAAGTCCAGTTCAGCCCATGCCTGGTGGGATGCCGCTGAGGTCACCGCCCGGACCGATCTTATCTTTGTACTCATGAACGTCGACGAATCTCTTCTCTGTCTTATTAACAGCAGTGGTATTCACAGCAGCAGCGGCGGGCTGTGCGGCACTGGTGACCTCTGCGGGAGCAGGAGTTGCCACCGCTGGTGCCTCAACCGTGGCAGGAGTGTAGCTGGAGGTGTCCGGATTGATCCACATGGCATTGAAGGTGCCGTTGTTGATAACCTTGCCCTCGCTCGCCTGAGTGAAGTTGCCGCTGATGTCCTCATTGGCCAAAATGCCTGAAAACCTGGTAATGATCAGCACATTATCCTTCAGGGCGCTCATGGTCAGGTCAACTTTTTCTCCTACCACTGAGCCTATTACATCTGCATTCCAGGCTTTTCCGCCCTCTGGCTCATACTTTGCCCGTCCCAAGAGATCGTTGCCATTCTGCTCCAGGACCATGGTTATGGGGCTGGTCTCAATGCCAGAGAACTGCCAGATGTAGTTCAGATTCGGGCCCGAGATCGCTGGCGTCAGATTGACTGCGACAGCGGTCGCATTCTCTGTCTCATTCATGGAAGCGCTCTCGTTTGCGGGCAGGGTGGCGTTCAGATCCAAAGCTGCCTCTATGCTGGAATTGTCATCCACAATGCTTGCGTTATCGGTGGTCTGCCCCAGGGACAGGCCTGTGGTGAGTAATGCAAGCAACAGGGGAATAATCATGTATCTTAAGCTCAATTATAAACCTCCAGTATCCCACTATTCGGCGATAGACTTTTCGTCATTTGCCTACAACAAACCCCAGTCTCATCTTCTCCTTTATAAGCCTTTGTCGAGCAATGCCCGGCGAAAGACCTCAGGGGGCAGGCTGAACAGGGCTGATATCGCCAGAGGTGAGAAGAAAAAGGATCTGGTATACGGGAATAAAACCACAGAGTCACAGAGCGCACAGAGGACGACGACCCCAGGGGGTTTTTCAATATCGATTGGAATAGAGAAAAAAGAAGATGAGAGTCTCTTCAATAGCGATTGGTTGCATCTGCGCGAGAGTTCAAAATTAGTTTAGCGCCATTCAAATAAACTTGAATTAAATAATGTAGCGTTGATTTAATATACCGGATCGCTGGATTATATCTCATGCCAGAATGGATCTACCCCGATTTCGGGCCGCGCCCTAAGCGGCCACTATTCCTCTGCATCATATCCAATACGGACACCGGAAAGATACCTGGCCTCTCGGCGGCAGGAACCTCACCCGAGCTGACAGATTACACCCCAGGCGCAGACGCCGAGCTGGTGGAGACTAACAGAATTATCACCATGCCCGAGCTGCCTGAGGCTCCCGGAGGCTCGCCCACCCCGGCGGTGGTCACCAAAGCGGCCCTGAACCTGACGGGCATCAATTCTCTCTTCGTAGCCTCGGGCCTGCGAAAGAAGCCGGCCGTCCCTTATGTCGAGCTGGGAGGCCAGCCGGGAGGCGACATCCGAAAAAAGAGCGCTGTCATAGATCCCCAGGGGACATTTGAGAGGGCCAGGCGGCTGGGAAGCAAGCTTGCCGGGCTCTCAGATTGCATATTCATTGGGGAGTCAATAGCAGGCGGCACAACCACAGCTCTTGCCGTTCTCAGGGCTCTCGGCTACAGAGAAAAGGTCAGCAGCAGCTTCGTCTCCAATCCAACAGGGCTCAAGGAGCAGGTGGCAGCAGAGGCAATGGCCAGGGCAGGAGTGGCTCCGGGCAGCCTGAAGGGTGACCCAATGGAGGCGATACGGGAATTGGGCGACCCCATGATGCCCTGCGCCCTGGGATTGATCAGCGGCTTATCCGGGAGCAGAGTGGTGCTGGCAGGGGGAACGCAGATGGCTACGGTGCTGGCATTGGCGAAAGCCCTGGACCTGAAAGGCGACATCTCCATTGCCACCACGAAGTACATCATGGAGGACACGACCGCCAACTTCCGGCAAATAGTGGAGGCTACGGGCAGGCCATACTTCTATGCCGATCCGGGGCTGGAGAGCTCAAAGATTCCCGGGCTGCAGGTCTATGCCCAGGGTTATGTCAAAGAGGGGGTGGGCATGGGCGGAGCCAGCCTTCTGGCCGGGCTTTATGGATTCTCTCAGCAGCAGCTGGTCAGTGAGACCGACCGGGTACTGATGACAGTCGAGCTTCCCAAGAAGTAGGATCCAGGATCGAACTATGAAGGCGGCTGTGCTGAAGAGGCCAAAGAATCTGGCGCTGATGGATTTGCCAAGGCCTCGGTGCCCTCCAGGAGGGGCGCTGATCAGGGTCGAGGCTTGCGCTGTCTGCGGCACGGACATAAAGATGCTCGATCAGGGGCACAGGGACCTCTGCTATCCGCGCATCCTGGGGCATGAGGTTGTGGGCCGGATAGAAGAGATAGACCGCAAAGTGCAGGCTGATGGCCGTCAATTAAGGGCAGGCGAGCTGGTCCAGGTCTGGCCGGGCATCGCCTGTGGACACTGTCATGCCTGCTTTCGGGGTGCAGACAACCGCTGTCGGGACATGAAGATAATCGGCTTCAACATTGACGGGGGGTTTGCCGAGTACCTGGCCCTGCCCCTGCCAGCTCAGAGCTTTTCTGAGCATTTTGGCATCAGCACCGCTCTAAATCGCTTGCCCGAGGAAGTGGACCCGGCCCTCTTCACCCTGGCCGAGCCTCTGGCCTGCTGCATTAACGGCCAGGAGCAGGCCAGGGTCGGAGAGGGTGACAGCGTCCTGATCTGGGGCGGAGGACCGATTGGCGCTCTTCATGCCCTTCTGGCGGAGATGCGGGGGGCAGGAGAGATCCTGCTGGCAGAGAGGCTGCCCGGACGGATCAGGGAGATCAAGAGGCATACCTCTGCCCGGGTGATCGGCTGGTTTAGCGGCAACCGGGAGGAGGGGCAGGACCCGTTCGAGGAAGCGGAAAGGACAATCTTGAGCGAGACCGATGGCAGGGGAGTTGACGTTATCCTCACTGCCACCCCTGAGGTGAAGATCGACCAAAGGCAGATGAGGCTGCTTGCCCCTGGTGGGAGGATATGCATATTCTCTGGGCCCCAGCCGGGCGATTATGAGGGGATGATCGACCTGCGATCGATGCATTACCTCGAGCAGACCATAACAGGAGCATATGGCTGCAGCAGCCGGCAGAACAGAATGGCTGCCAGCCTCCTGGAATCAGGCGGGATCAGGGCGAACTGGATCATCACCAAAAGAGCCGATCTAGCCCGAATCTCGGATGCATTTGAGCACTCCTCCAGGCGAGCAGGATTGAAGTCTGTTGTCTGTGCGGTTTAGAGCAGATACAGCAATAGCAGCTTGAATCTATTTGTTGCGAAATTATAGTCAGTTTATAGTTTTTTAAGGGACGAAGCGAGGGGAAGATGGCGAAAGATTTGCTGAAAATAGTGTCGGAAGAGAGCCTGAAGCATTTTGGGGGAAAGGTGGACGAACTGATCAAAGGTCGGAACCTGACCCGAGGCGAAGCCTCAGATCTATTCCGTCAGATCCTGAATGACGAGCAGCCGGATCTGCAGCAGGGGGCGTTCCTGGCTGCCATCACCGCCAAGGGGGCGACAGCTGAGGAGATCGCCGGCATCTGGGAGGCGATATATGAGGTGGACACATTGAAGGTCCGCCCATGCGTCCAGGGGCCGCTGGCTGATAACTGCGGGACGGGCATGGACTCGATCAAGACCTTCAACATCAGCACCGCGGCCTCGATTGTGGCGGCGGCGGACAAGATCAACATGGCCAAGCACGGTTCTCGGGCCATAACCTCCAGCTGCGGCACAGTGGATATGCTCGAGCAGCTCGGGATAGACGTTGACTGCGATGTGGACCTGGTGAAAAGGAGCATCGAAGTGGCAGGGATCGGCATATTCAACGGCATGAGCGGCAAGGTCCATCCCTCTGCCCTCTCCAGGATCCTCTCTCAGATCAGGTTCGGCACCGTTCTGAACATCGCTGGCTCTCTGGCCAATCCCGCTCTGCCCGCTTACGGTGTTCGCGGGGTCTACAGCCGAGAGATGGTTCTGCCAATAGCCAGGGCTATGAAGGAGATCGGCTACAAGAGGGCCTTTGTTATCCACGGCCGGAGCGGGGACGATCTGCGGGGGATGGATGAACTCTCGACTCTTGGAAGGACGGATGTAGCAGAGCTGGATGAGGATGGCAGGATCAGGGAATATGCCCTAAATGCCTGCGACCTGGGCCTGGAGAAGGGGGATGAGTCTGCTCTTCTCAACCGTGGGAATATCGAAGAGGAGGCAGTAAGGCTCCTTCGAGTTCTGTCGGGTTTTGACCGGGGGGATAGAAGGGATATTGTATGCCTGAATGCTGCGCCATTGCTCTGCATCACCGGCCGCTCAGAAGACCTGCTAGAGGGAGTGGAGAAGGCGGGAGATATCATCGACAGCGGACTGGCGGTAAAGAAGCTGCTCCATTGGGTACGAGAGCAGAACCGGGATCCAGGGGAGAGGCTGGAGCGGCTGGAGGGAATGCTGGAGCTGGCACGTGCCTGAGGGGGGATGAGCTTTCGAAGGAGTGCCGTCTTTTCCTTTCTGAGACCTTTGTGCGCTTTGTGTTCTTTGTGGTGAAATAATTAGCTGTGAAATAAAATGGCTCTTCGCTGTATCGAGTGGGTAGCGGATAATTAACCCTGGTGGTTACGGAATA
>NZ_DAIK01000005.1:0-20310 GCF_002496085.1 Methanosaeta sp. UBA458
AGGAGAGGGGTCTTCTCTGCCCTTACACCCCGACGTTATAAACCTCTTTGCCTGGACCATCATTTCTTTTAACCTGGAAAATAAGAATTAGTACGATGGATCTGGAGACAAAAGCCCTTCTTCTCTCCCGGGGAACGGTTCAGCTCTCCCAGCCTGGTCGCGAGGGCAAGATGTCCACCGCCGGTCCAGGTGCGGGGGAAAGCTCGATCTTCTTTCAGTCCGGCTCGCGTATGGTGCGCCTATCGGTAGTGGATAGCACTGCTATTCAGCTGGAGATGGATGGGGATGAGGCAACAATCTCGCTGGAGGGCAGGGTAATTGCCAGGGGCAGAGTAGTCGAGCCCCTCCTGCACTGTCCTGATCAGGCCTACATCACCATTTCCGAGCGCTGCATCTACGACTGCAAGTTCTGCGCCGTCCCCAGGCTGATGGGAAAGGTGAAGTCTCACGAGAGGGTGATGGAGATGGCGAAAGAGGCGATGGCCACGGGGAGGCTGGAGTCCATCTCTCTGACCAGCGGCACTGAGGTCTCCCCCCAGCATGAGGCGGAGAGGGTGGCGGCTCTAGTTCGTGATCTGTTGCCATTTGGTCTGCCCATCGGCGTCTCTGTCAACCCCTTTCCTGGAGTCAATCGGATTCTTCTGGATGCGGGCGCTGATGAGGTCAAGTACAATCTGGAGACGGTCGATCGCGATATATTCGCCCAAGTCTGCCCGGGATTGTCCTATCAAGAGATAATGGATGCTCTGGAGGAGGCCGTGGAGCTGTTCGGCCCTAACCACGTCTTCTCCAATGTGATCATTGGCCTGGGGGAGTCGGACCAGTCCCTCCGCCAGGGAATAGATGAGCTCATTGATATGGGTGTTCTTCCCATCCTGAGGGCGGCTTATCCTCATCCCCTGCGCCGGGGGGAGGTGGATATCGTCCGGCCTTCGGCTGATCGGATGCTCGGGCTGGCTCGATATCTGAGGATGGAGCTGGATGAAAAAGGTCTGGACGGCAGCCTGGCTCTCACCGGCTGCTACCGGTGCACTGGCTGCGATCTCGCTCCGGGAAGGGATCTATAGCGCTCAGAACTCAATATCCTCATCATCGATCAGACAGGCCGTATCATCATTGCGCCTTATAAATCAGCCAATGAATGCACAACTGGATATAAGCAAATGATGGCAGAATCTTCTTCAGCATATTGAGAGAGATGGCATCAGATTCGCATGTTTTGGTTCGGCATCATCATAAATCATAATTGGTATCATTAACAGATTTCAGCCTTCGAAGCTATTTAGAATCTCTATCAAATCTTTCTTCCATAGGCCTTCAATTGTCATTGGAACCCGTTGCATCTTTTCTAGATACTCTGGGTGCTCTTGCCATCGCTCAAGATCCTTGGATCTGATGAAAACATAATCCCATTTCTGTGTCTGGTTAAATAGGCAAACTGCGAGGATATCAAAGTGGTCTACTCGATAACGTCTCGTCTCCAGGCCCTGCTTTGAATCCCTGGTCCTTTGGATTTCCACCATGTAGCTTGGAGGCCGTTTATAGATCTTATTTCTTAGGTTCTTGCACTCCATTAAATATTTCTTGCCATTATATAAAAATTCGAAGTCGGGTCTTCCATCTGTATCTCTCCACTCTACTTCCTCGATAATATGTTCTGCTTCCAGATGTTTTATATATCTGTAGGCATAAAACTCAGATAATTTCCCTTTCACATCGATCTGGGCTCTGAATCCTTTTAAGATAGCGTCCATTATGTCATTAGCCGGTGCTTTTAGGATCTCTTCTAATTTATGTGGCATCTCCAACCTAACCGAGCAACGTAATGGGGGAAAAACTAATATAATACCAGCCTATTTCACCTGTGTAATGAGTGTGTCATTTCAGCGGCTGGGAGGTGCCCAATGAATAAACGGGTTCAGGTAGTATTTACCCCTGAACAATGGGCCCTCATTGAGAACTTTCGAGGCGAACTGGGAAATGGGGATGCTGAGATTGTAAGGAATATCGTTCTCGCTTGGCTCGCTGAAAAGTCGATCATATCAACCAACGCAAAGAATAAGCTGAATAAAAACCAAAGGTAGTCCAATGACATCTTACAACTCTGTGCTCCCACTGGATATGGGTGTAGAGAACCCCTTTAGAAGTATAATACCCTACAAGCCCTATTACTTCACCGAGCACGGATCAGCCTATTTGGCCGATTCTCTAGAAGTCATGAAAAATATGCCTGAATCATCGGTTAACTTAATCGTCACTTCTCCGCCTTATGCCCTTGTTTACAAGAAAGAATACGGTAACGTAGATGCTAATGCTTATGTAAAATGGTTTATGGATTTTGCCGATCAATTCCTTAGAGTACTAACCGAGGATGGCAGCCTTGTGATCAACATAGGCGGATCATGGAATAGAGGCAAGCCCACTAGATCGACCTATCAATTTGAACTTATTATAGAATTAGCCAAAAAGTTTCATTTAGCACAGGAGTTTTATTGGTACAATCCTGCAAAATTACCTGCTCCTGCCGAGTGGGTTACTGTCAGAAGGATCAGAGTGAAGGACTCTGTTGAACTAGTGCTCTGGCTGTCTAAATCTCCTTTCCCTAAAGCTGATAATAGGAAGATTCTTCAGCCATATAGCAAGGATATGCAGCGATTGATTGAGAGAGGATATGTAGCTAAGAAGAGACCTTCAGGGCACAATATTACCTCAAAGTTCCAGAGGGATAATAAGGGAGCCATCCCGCCAAATCTACTTCAGGTTGGAAATAATGATGCCAATAGCCCCTATCTCCAAAAATGCAAAGAATCTAATATGAAGCCTCATCCAGCTCGATTCCCTAAAGAATTGCCACAGCTCTTCATCGATTTCTTAACAGACCAAGGAGATGTTGTTATGGATCCATTCTGCGGAAGCAATATGACAGGTATTGTGGCTGAGACCAGAAAGCGTAGATGGATCGGAATTGAATCTATCGAAGACTATCTTAAGGCATCTGAGTTTAGATTTCCGCACATCTATAGATAGGGCATCAGCTTTGCCTTCATGCCAGTCCAGGAAGTCAAAGGATTCAGGAGGAAGACGGCATATCCCATAATAATAATAATGGAATTGACCGGCAGAGATACGAAAGGCTGAGAAGGCAGGCAATGATAAGGTTTGGTCTGGCCGCAATTGTCATTCCCATCATTATCTATCTTCTGGCCGGCACCTTTCGTTACTGGCAGGGGTGGCTTTATTGGGCGGTTCTCGTCTTGCCGATGCTGGTTGCAGTATGCTATTTTCTGAAGCATGAGCCGGAGATGCTGGAGCGGAGGATGAATCTGCAGGAAAGAGAAAAAGAGCAAATTGCGATCGTTAATGCAATCTCTCTGATCATCATCGCTGGATTTGTAGCCATTGCCATTGACCTGCGCCTTCATGGACTGAATGCCATCCCTGTCCACCTGGTACTCTTTGCAGACGCTGCTGTATTTTTCGGCTATATTCTGGTCTTGTGGGTGTTCAAGGAGAACAGCTATGCATCTCGCACCATCCAGATCTCCGAGGGCCAAAGGGTCATCAGCACAGGCCCCTATGCCATTATCCGTCATCCCATGTACCTGGGAGTGCTGGCCATGTATCTGGCAACGCCGATAGCCTTAGGCTCCTGGTGGGCTCTTCCCATCTTCGCCCTAAGTGTTCCCTTCATCTGCTGGAGGATCATCGCTGAGGAGAGGCTGCTTTTACGTGACCTGCCCGGATATCTGGAATACTGCCAGGAGAGACGATACCGCCTCCTGCCGCATGTCTGGTAGCATCTGTTGGTAATCAATATCAGGCTGAAAGGGCCAGATCCATCAGTACTGCAAGGCTTGGGTAGGATGAATAGACGGGAAGAAAGATCGCCTGCAGCAACATTGTGCTCGATTCTTCTGAAGAGCATCAATAGGATCTGATTAGGGGAGAAGCGGTGAGTCCAGAGCCCAACAGATCCCATTGGTGCTCCCTGCCCAGCGTCGACTGGGAGGGCAGCCACCATCGAGGCTAGCCCGCCATTTCGAGGACAGCTATTCCAACTCTATAATAAATTTAGTATACCCATGGCAAACCATGCCAATAATAAGCGGGGCGGTAGTAGGTTACAGGATAGACGGTAATTCCGCTTCGATAATAATACGATGGCCAATACCAACTATCAAGGTACGGTCTGGCAACGGATCTGTACCAGGGATCTGAGACCGAATAGTCGATATATCCGTAATGGAAGACTGACGGGCTCCATTTTAAGGCAGCAGGAGCATTGTAGCCAGTAACGACATATCCGCCAGATAACCAGTCACCTACTTCTACTCCACCAGCTACGCCTGATGCGGTAAATGCTAGAATTATGCAGGCGAAAACAACTGCGAACATCATCCTCATTTCTTATCCCTCATTCACTCTTCTTTTATTGTCCCCAATATCTCTTCTACTTTTCTCGTCCTCAATTCTATTCTTCTCGATCCTCTGTTTTCTAAGCTCGAAGCTTTCAGTCTTTTAGCTGTATTCTCTTCTGCCCAAAATAAATCAGTAACCATTATATGAGGTTCATATGATGGCATGAGGAGATGTCGAACGGCGACGAGGACCAGAGAGTTGGAGAAGACACCGCAAGCGGGAGGACGAAGAGGAGGGCAGAAAAGCCCATTTCCATAACCTCCTCAAGTGCACCCTCGCCAAGCCCGATCACCGAGCAGCTCCTTTGGTCCTACCAGAAGAGCTCATGGACATGATCTCTATCCCAATCCAGTTGTCCATGCCCAGTTGAGCGGGCCGCCGTGGCAGATGAAAGTATGGCCCGTCAAATTCACCGGCGTGCTGGAGCTGGACCTCAAGCTGCTCATTTCTTTGCCGGGAGGCGGTCTATAAGCAGGCAGAAAAGGCGGATTCATCCCGCCGCTGGAGAATGCATTGGGAAGGGAGAGGGGTTTGTTGTCGGATGCGCTACCGGGAGTCGAAACCTCTATTGGATATCTATACTGGGAAATGACCCTCCCGGAAGCATCCTCTAAAGTGGCAGTATCGCCCATCTCGCTCCAAAAGAGTGCGCTATGGTATAGATCGGAGGATGAATTTCTGCCATCTTTAAAGTGAACTCGGGCTGTTGAGCCGGCCTTCAGGGTGAAGTTTGCAGGAAACGCATAGCTTTGATTTTCCCGGTTTTTGAGCGACCAGCCGTCCAGATTCATCAAACCAGATCCCATGTTGGCGATCTCAACCCACTGATCGGCATCCTGGTAGTTTACGCTTATGATCTTGACGATATCCGCCCCAACGCCCGCTGGAGCGGCTGCCGCCCCTCCCAGCGAGAGAGCAAAAAGTATCAATAAAATAGCCAATATGATCAAGCATCCACCCGCGCTTTTCATTAACATACCTCATACCTCCATGAACCTTCTCGCCTGCAAACAATAGGCCTTAATTAAAAGAGGCTCATCAGCTCCTCGGCTATTATCCTGTATCCCGCCTCATTGGGATGGTCCAAGCCCGGCAAGATCAGAGAATCTAGAGGCATACCAACTCGCACCCGCTTCATCCAGGCGCCGTAGACGTCCACAAAGCCCACATTCATCTCCTTTGCCACCCTCTCCACCGTCTGATAGTAGTCCAATACCCTCTGGTCATAGGGAGGGCTTTCCAGGGGCTGGGAGGATAAGAGCAAGATCTCCGAGTCCGGGCCTGCCCGGATGCGGCGCACCATCTCCACCAGGTTCATCTCGAACTCCTCCAGGCTCAGCCCTAAAACACAGTCGTTGATGCCGAAGTTTATGGTGACCAGATCCGGCTCATAAGATAGCACTGCCCAGTCCAGCCGGCTCAGGCCGTCCTGGCTGGTATCTCCGGAGATGCCAGAGTTGATCATCTCTATCTTTGAATCGGGGAACCTCTGACGGAGCGACTCCAGCAAAAAGGAGGGAAACCCTCGCCGCACTGCATAGCCAGCGGTGATGGAGTCACCAAAGCATACGATAGTGGCATCCGCCCCGGACTCAATGTCCCAGCGCGTCCTTTCCACATACTTCCTTAGCTCTTCATTCATCGGTATTCCCTCAGGTCATTCGTCTTTCATGGCAATGCAATAGTCCCAGCTATTGCAGCCTTGCTCTCCCCGCAGCTTTTACCGCCTTTTTCATCTCCCCAACCAATGCCTCCAGCTCATCGATCCTGCCCCTGGCGATCAGGTCCACGCAGGCCGATCCCACTATAGCGGCATCGGCACCCGCCCGGATGACCTCAGCCGCCTGGTCAGGGGTGGAGATGCCGAATCCCACCGCCTTTGGCTTTTTGCCCGGCACCCGAAGGATGAGGTCTCTTGTATCCTGCAAGACCTCGCTTCTCGCCCCGGTGACGCCGGTCCTGGCCACCAGATAGAGAAAGCCGCCCGTCTCTTCAGCGATCAGATCGATCCGTGCAGGGGGCGTGTTGGGTGCCACCAGGTAGATCAGGTCCACGCCGTGCTTGCCGCAGGCCTCTTTCAGGGGCGCGGCCTCTTCCGGGGGCAGGTCGGGAACGATCATGCCGGTGATGCCACAGCGGGCACAGTCCCGGGCAAACCTCTCCAGGCCCCGGGCATAGACCATATTGTAGTAACCCATGAATACCTTGGGGACGGGCACATCAGCCTCTTCTGCCACCTGGAAGTATACATCGGTGTTCATCCCAGCGGCGATAGCCCTTTGCGCTGCCGCCTGGATGGTCGGCCCGTCCGCTATAGGGTCAGAGTGGGGGAGCCCCAGCTCGATGATATCCGCTCCCGCCCCCACCAGCCGGCGCACCAGCTCGGGGGTGGCACCGGGCGACGGGTCTCCTGAGCAGAGATAGACGATCAGCAGGGGCCCGTTCTCGAAGGCCTCAGATAGTCTCATAGTCCATCACCGTAGCCAGGTCCTTATCCCCCCGGCCGGAGACATTGATGATCGCAAGATCGCCCAGTGACTCCGGCTCTCCTAATGCATAGCCGATGGCATGAGCCGACTCCAGTGCGGGGATGATCCCCTCCAGCCGGGATAAGGCGCGGAATCCCTCTAGAGCGGTCCTGTCGTCCGCCAGCCTGGGAAGGACGCGCCCCTTCTCCGCCAGGAATGCCAGCTCCGGACCCACTCCGGGATAGTCAAGGCCTGCTGCCACTGAGTAGGATTCCAGTATCTGGCCGTATGGGTCCTGGAGGATCTTGGTGAGGGCACCATGCAGTATTCCATCTGTGCCGTAGCCCAAAGATGCGCCATTGTCTGCCATCTTGTCGCTCATCCCCGGGCCTCGACCTCCTGCCTCCACTGCGATCAGCCTCACATCGTCCTTCAGGAATGGAGCGAAGATGCCCATGGCATTGCTCCCCCCGCCCACACAGGCCACAATGCTATCCGGCAGACGACCTTCCGCCTCCAGGATCTGCTCCCGGGCCTCCTGGCCGATCACGCTCTGAAAGTCCCTGACCATTGAGGGGAAGGGATGGGCGCCGGCGGCGGTTCCCAGCAGATAGTGGGTGTGCTCGAAGCTGGAGGCCCAGTCCCTCAAGGCCTCGTTTATGGCGTCCTTCAAGGTCCTGGAGCCGGAGCGGACCGGTATAACCTCTGCTCCCATCAGCTCCATCCGGTAGACGTTCATCTTCTGCCTCTCGATGTCCACCTCTCCCATGTAGACCTGGGTCTCAAAGCCCAGTTTTGCCCCCACGATGGCCGTGGCCACGCCATGCTGGCCGGCACCGGTCTCGGCGATCAGGCGGGTCTTGCCCATCTTCTTAGCCACCAGAGCCTGGCCAAGGGTGTTGTTGAGTTTATGAGCTCCACCGTGCACCAGGTCCTCCCTCTTTAGATACACCCGGCAGCCCAGCTTCCGGCTGAGGTTGGGGGCGAGATAGAGCGATGTGGGCCGGCCGGCGAAGTCCTTTTGGAGAGCTTTCAGCTCATCTTGAAATTGGGGGCTCTTCTTGAGCCGGTCATAGGCAATAGAGAGGTCGGCCAAGGGAGCCACCAGGGTCTCGGGGACGAAGAGGCCGCCATACCTCCCGAACTTGACTGCGAAATTATCGATCATCATACTGCTCAACGAATCACCAGCTAAATGGTTTAATGCACGAATTAATACTATGATGTATAAAAAAGTACATCCTAGATCTTATTTAAGCTTTGCCTCAGAGCAGATCGGAGGGCAGCTCGCCGGTCAGGCACTCAATCCTCCTCTGGGCACTATCCAGTCGAAGGTTGCACACCCGGACCAGCCTCATGCCTCGTTCATACAGCTCCAGGCTCTTCTCCAGGCTCATCTTCCCCTCCTCCAGCTCCGAGACTATTCTCTCCAGTTCCTCCAGTGCATCCTCCAGCCCCACTTCCTCTATGCTCATCCATCCATCTCCTTCTCGTCGATGCATTCCAAAATCCGGCATCTCAACGCACCCCGACCCAAGATCAACTCAACCTCCTCTCCGGGGAGGACATCATCCCAGGCCACGACCAGCCCCTTCTTCGAGCGGACCAGGGCATAGCCTCGCTGCAATGTGGCGCGCGGTCCCACCGCTGCCAGCTTGCCCTTGGCCGCGTCCAGCCTGGTCTTTCGCGCCTTAAGCATCTCAGCCTGGGCCAGATCCAGCCCATCGCTCAGGTGGTCCAAACGCTGCCTGAGATCTCCGGTTATGGAGTACATCCTCGAAGGGGAGAGGCTGCGCTGGATATACTCCAGACGCTCCTCCTTTCTCTCCAGGCTTGTCCAAAGGGCGCGCATAATCCGAACCTGGCTCTGCTCCAGCCTGATCTTCAGATCCGCCACATCCGGCACTGCAATCTTCGCGGCAGCGGTTGGGGTTGCCGCCCGCATATCGGCCGCGAAGTCGGTGATGGTCACATCCGTCTCATGGCCCACGGCGGAGATCACCGGACTGTCGCATGCGAAGACTGCTCTTGCCACCACCTCCGAGTTGAAGCACCACAGGTCCTCGGCTGAGCCGCCTCCGCGACAGACGATGATCAGGTCCGTCCTGCCCTGCAGGGCGAGAAGTGCAGAGACGATGCTCTCCTCAGCCTTCTCCCCCTGGACCCTGGCCGGAGAGATTATGATCCTTGCTGGATAGGGGCCGATGGTGCGCACTACGTCCCTCAGCGCTGCACCCTGCAGAGAGGTGACAATTCCTATCCTCTCCGGATAGAGGGGAAGAGGACGCTTCTGCTCCTGATCGAAGAGCCCCTCTTCCCCCAGCTTCTTTTTCAAGGCCTCGAACTGCAAAAACCGAAAGCCAAGACCGGCATCCCTCTTAATGGCCCTGGCCACCAGCTGCACTCTCCCCTGAGGACGGTAGACCGCCACATCCCCAAACAAGAGGACATTCATGCCATTTCTCAATTCCGTCTCCACCTGGCCAATGTTCCCTTTGAAGAGGACGCAGGAGATCTGGGAATCCCGGTCCTTCAGGGTGAAGTACATATGGCCGGAGCGGTGATGGACGAAGTTGGATACCTCTCCTTGCGCCCAGAGATCATGCAGGCGGGGATCGTTCTCCAGACGCTCTCGAATTCTCTCATTGAGGTTGGTGACAGTGAATATCTGGGTCAATGATCTCCTTTTATAGAGCGGATTATTTAAGAGCATTTCTCAATTTATTAAATTAATCTGGTCATAACGCAAAGAAAGTTTATATGCTAGAATATCCCTGCTGCACACGGGTGTTGTGATGCATATAATGGAAGGCTTTCTTCCCCATCCCTGGTGGGAGATCTGGCTCATTATCTCTTTGCCGGTGGTGGCCTGGGGCGTTTATAAGATGAACAAGATGGTCAAGGAAAACCGGGAGATATTGCCCCTGCTCGCTGTATCTGGGGCCTTCGTCTTCGTTCTCTCATCCCTTAAGATGCCCTCAGTCACTGGGAGCTGCTCACACCCCACGGGGACGGGCATGGGAGCGATCCTCTTTGGACCATGGATAACCGCAGTCCTTTCGGCAATCGTGCTGATCTATCAGGCCCTATTCCTCGCTCATGGCGGCTTGACTACTCTTGGGGCCAACATCTTCTCCATGGGCATCGCTGGTCCCCTGATCGGATATCTGGTCTTCGTTCTTGCCAAGAGGTCTGGGCTGAATATGTACCTCTCCGTCTTCCTGGCGGCCATGCTCGCCGACTGGACCACATATGTGGTGACCTCAATGCAGCTCGCCCTGGCTTTTCCCGCCGCCTCGGGTGGGGTTGTGGCCTCCTTCCAGGCTTTCATGGCCATATTCGCCATCACCCAGGTTCCATTAGCCGTGGTGGAGGGAGCGGTGACTGCGCTGATGTTCAAATATCTTGTCCGGCTCAGGGGCGACATCCTGGTGAAGCTCAATGTGGCCAGTGCCTCCGCCATCAAATTGCTCCGGGAGGCTGCTACATGAAGCTGGAGATAATCGTCTTAGTAGTTATTGCCCTTTTTGCTGCCATCTTCGTCTACCAGAGTACCAGCGGAGAGCACGAGTGGGCAGGGGCGGACGATCAATCGGAGAAGGTCATCGATGAATTGACCGGAGGGGCTTACGAGCCCTGGTCAAGTCCCCTATGGGAGCCGCCGAGCGGCGAGATCGAGAGCCTTCTCTTTGCCCTCCAGGCGGCCATAGGGAGCCTGGTCATCGGCTATTTCCTGGGATACTACAGAGGTTTGATGAGAAAGAAAGGCGAGCAGAGAGACGGGGACTGGGAAGCAAGATCTGATGCATGATCTCCTGGATGACTGGGCCCAGTGCAATGCCCTGAGAGAGACCAGCGCCCATCTTAAGCTATTCCTTGGCCTGGGAGCGATCATAATCTGCGTCTCCTCGGTCACGCCATCCGCGCCCTTATTCGTCGCTGCGAGCATGAGCCTCATCATCCTGATCCTGGCCAAAATACCCATTCGCATCTACTCCCGGCTCCTCCTTCTCCCCCTCTCCTTTGCTCTGCTCAGCTCAACGGTGGTGGCCCTGATGCATGGCTCTGGAGAGATGCTCTATTCCATGCAGCTCTTCGGCCTGGAGATAGGGATCCGAGTGGATGGGGCAGCTTTGGCCCTGCTCCTCATCGCCCGGACCTTCGGCGGCATGTGCTCATTGTTCTTCATCGCCCTCACCACCCCCATGATCGAGATTTTCGCCGTCCTCAAGTCGCTTCGGATTCCCGAATCGGTGATAGAGCTCTCTATGATGATCTACCGATACATATTTGTCTTTCTAGATCAGGCAGCGATGATACACAGCGCCCAGGTGATGCGACTGGGGAACCTGGGCACCAGGAGTTCCCTCAGCTCCTTTTCCATGCTCGCAAGCGTTCTATTCCTCAGATCCTGGGAGCAGGGAGAGAGGCTGATCGTGGCCATGGACGCCCGCTGCTACGACGGCCGGCTCGATCTCATGGAAGAGAGAAAAGGAGCGGGNNNNAGCCTTATGACTGGAGAAGAAGGGATTCTAAGGATGGGAGGGTGAGAATGGCCACGATCCTGGAGACCAGGGGGATAGAATACGCCTATGCCGACGGCACCCGGGCCCTTAGCAATGTCAGCCTCACAATAGAGGAGGGCAGAAAGATTGCCCTGGTGGGCCCCAATGGGGCGGGAAAGTCCACTCTGATGCTGATGTTCAATGGGATCTTAAGGCCGGATGCAGGCGAGGTTCTATTCCGGAATGAGAGGCTGGATTATGACTCCCGATCATTGCGAAAGGTAAGGCAAAGGGTGGGAATGGTCTTCCAGAACTCCGATGACCAGCTCTTTGCCCCAACCGTCTACCAGGATGTGGCCTTCGGGCCGGTGAACTTGAGGTTCCCTCCTGAGAAGGTGAAAAGGTATGTGGGCTATGCCCTGCAGTATGTCGGCCTATCCGGATACGAGCGCCGCCCTCCCCATCACCTGAGCGGCGGGGAGAAGAAGAGGGCGGCCATTGCGGGAATTCTGGCCATGGAGCCGGAGGTGATGATCCTGGACGAGCCCACCTCAAACCTCGATCCCGCCACATCAGAGGAGATCATGGAGATGCTCGATGAGCTTAACCTGGGGGGAAAGACATTGATCATCTCCACCCACGATGTGGACCTGGCCTATCGCTGGGCGGATGAGGTGGTGCTGATGAAGGACGGTGGAGTGCTCCGCCGGGGCTCGGCTGAGGAGGTGTTCGGCGATTTGGAGCTGATCCGAGATGCCAGGCTGAAGCCCCCAATGGTGGTGGATCTATATCAGGAGCTTGTGAACAGAGGGCTGGCAGAGGGCAAGAAGCCTCCAAAGAGCATTCTTGAGCTATGCGACTCTCTGGAGGGGGGCGAGAGGAGGTGTGCTGTCCAGGGGGCGAAGAGGGGCACGATCTACGTCTGCAATGCCGATGAGCTTCTTTTAGAGAATGCAAATGAGCTGGTAGGGAAAGTGGATGCCGATTATACCGGGGCTATGGGGACCAGGGCCAAGCTGATGGCAGAAGAGGCCAAAATCCGGGTGGACTTCACCTACGGGGTGATAGACAAATGCATCCTCAAGGCGCTTGCAGGCAAGAGCTGCCTGGTCTTGACCTCTCAGGGAATGATGGGCCAGGTTCAAAAGAGGATAGAGGCCTATTCTCAGCAGTCCGGAGAAGAGATAAATTCAGTCGATCTATCCTCAGGCAGCAATGGGCGCTCTTTGCCAATAGATCGCGATTTTGTCGGGACCAAAAGCCTTAAGTAAAATTAATTTGCATAAAGTAAAGTGTAATGGAATAGCGTACGAAGGAATAGTCTGCTATTCCGTGCGTCCATTCAGCACCAAGGCGGAGCATCCCTGCAAGGCAGACTCCGCCCTGGATCTCCCCAAAGTGCCATGTTTCTAATTATATTATACTTATACTTTGCAGTAGCGGCGGTAATAGCTAGAGCGGGTAGGGGAGTGGGGGTTAGTAAAAAAGATGAGTATACCCGCTCAAGGCAAACGAGCCTTTTTATGGTATAAATACCTTCCTAGAAATAATTTAAGACTGTTTCTCTTTATGAGCTTTTTGTCTGGCGATCTTGGCGGCATATGCTCCCGCCACAAAGCCCGCATCCACATTTACCACCGTCAGGACGGAGCAGGACTGGAGCATCGAATAGAGGGCAGCCTTTCCCCCACCGCCAATCCCGTATCCAGTGGAGACGGGAAGGCCGATGACCGGAGCGTTCACCAGTCCCGCTACCACCGCGGGAAGGGTGCCCTCTCGACCAGCCGCCACGACAAATGCATCCGCATCCGCCATCCTCTCTAGACACGGAAAGAGGCGGTGGATGCCTGCTACCCCCACATCATACTCTCTGAGCACCTGGCAGCCCATCTCCTCCGCTACCACCCTTGCCTCCTCAGCCACGGGGATGTCCGCAGTTCCTGCCGCCAGGATGGCCACGATGCCCACCCTTTCCGGCCGATCAGCAGAGCGGATGACCACCGTCCTGGCGCGAGGATTGTGCTCAAAGACGCTCTTAGGGGGAAGCTTGGCCGATCTCAATACCACCAGCTGCTCGGAGGACACACGGGTGATGATCACGCTCCCCGTCTCCTCCAGATGGGCAAGGGATATGGCCAGAAGATCGGACTTGTCCTTTCCCTCGGCGAGGATCGCCTCCGGTATGCCAATGCGATTTGATCGGCAGATATCCAGCTTTGCCACCTCGCCCACGGTGCGATAATCCCTGACCCTAATCTGCTTTAGGGCCTCCTCCAGGGAAATCTCTCCCCGGCGGTAGCTCTCCAGGATCTCTCTGTTGCTCTCCATTTTCTCATCCGGTAATAGAGCCATGAGCATAAAGGGTTTATCCCTCTCCGAGAAGATCTTCCTCAGGAGTCAGGAAGATGCTAGTCAATCTCGATCTGCACATTCATTCCCGCTATTCGATGGCTGTATCCGGCGACATGGAGCTGGGGCAGATCGCAAAGGGGGCGGCGCATAAAGGGGTGAAGATAGTGGGCACTGGCGACTGCCTGCACCCTCTGTGGCTCGAATCCATCAAAAAGCTGCCGGAGGACGATGGGCTGAGGAGGCAGGGGGATACTCTCTTTCTCCTGAGCGTGGAGGTGGAGGATTCGAAGAGGGTCCATCATCTTATTCTCCTGCCGGACACCGGCAAAGCGGAGGAGCTGGCGGAGGGATTTTCACCCCATTCGGGCAACCTGCATCAGGATGGCAGGCCGCGGTTGCATATGAGCGGGGCCCAGATCGCCGACCTGGTGTTTGAAGCAGGGGGCCTCATTGGGCCCGCTCATGCCTTCACCCCATGGACGGGGATGTATGCTTACCATCGGTCCCTATCTGAATGCTACCAGGAGAAGGCGGACCGGATTCGATTCATTGAGCTTGGACTGAGCGCGGACAGCGATTATGCGGACAGGATTGCGGAGCTCTCGGACAAGACCTTTCTCTCCAACTCCGATGCCCATTCACCTCGCACCAATAAGCTGGCCAGAGAGTTCAATCAGATGGAGGTGGAGGGGTGCAGCTACCGGGAGATAGCTTTGGCCATCTGCAGGGAGAAGGGAAGAGGACCGACGCTCAATGCCGGTTTTTTCCCGGGAGAGGGAAAGTATAACCGCACGGCCTGCACCCGCTGCTTTCATCACTTCAGCGCAAAAGAGATGAATGATCTCATGGGACGCTGCTCCCATTGCCAGGGGCAGATCAAGCTGGGGGTGGCTGACCGGGTCGATCTATTGGCCGACTACGAAGGGCCCCAGCATCCCTCTCATCGGCCCCCTTACTTGCACCTCATTCCTCTGGCAGAGATCATCGCCCTCGCCCTGGGCTACAAGAGCCCGATGACGGTGGGGGTGCAGAGGCTGTACGCGGCCATGACAGAGGATAAGACGGAGATTGAGGTATTGCTGAACGAGCATATCGGGGAGCTGGAGGCGGCAGAGGTCGAGCCGAAGGTGATCGGTGCCATTGAGGCCTTCCGCAACGGCGGAGTGGAGGTTCTGCCCGGCGGAGGAGGAAAATACGGAGAGATCCGGCTTTTAGCTTCGAAGAAAGCCGGGGGAGAAAGAGAATCGCAGAGGTCCCTTTTTGATTTTTAATAAGATTGAGACGGATCGCGTCTGTATTGTAATCGCCTCATTGCTCTTATCGGCCTTGATCCTATCCGCTAATGCCGAGAGGATAACCACCACCGTGGGAACCAATAACACCGACTGGTCCATTGCCCGGCAGAGCGATAGCATCAAATTCGATTACTCGCAGTACGTCCAGGGAAGCATATCTCCGGTTGAGTACCGCGGGCGCTCACTTGAGCCCTGTCATTCCAGCTATGAGGAGGTGGATGTAAATGATGTTCGCTTGCGTGCCAGGACCTCTGCCCGAAAGGGCGATTACGCCTCAGAAGGGCTGATTCTCCTTCGAGCTGACTCTGCTAATTCCAGCGAATTCGTCCTTTCAATTGAAAACGGCACCTTTATAGGCGAATTTGTCGAGGAATGGCCGGCTATTCTCCGATCCAGCAAGTCCTTGAGGTACTCCGGCCAGGGAATCAACAGCCGAGAGTATGCAGGGAACAATCTTGATTATGCCGGATCCAGCCTGCTTTACAATAATGAGCTCTCCAAGGATTCAGATATCGATATGCTGCTCACCAGGATGAATGCCACCGTGCGGGGCATTTCTCTTTCTCCCAATGATACCGTTCTCTCCGCCCAGTTCATGCCCACAAAGGAGACATATTATAGCATTACGACGTCCTCCACTGGCATCGCCGACTTCAAATATGGCTTCTCCAGCCCCAATGCTGGGTTGAAGAAATCGATCTATCCTATGGCCAGCGAGGGGGAGGAGAGGTACTACGGAGATTACAATATCTCCAGGAGCATCCATATGAAGTCGGACTTCCCGCGGTATGAAGAGGAGGATGATTGGATATCGTGCTGCTCTGCAGGCTAATCTATATCAAGATCAGTTATCGCCAAGATACAAATGGCAGGATGTCGTAGCTGTCGAGGGGAAGATTGGGATTGTAGTAGGGATCGCCCCCTTTTATATATTCTTGCCATCTTTCTATGAAGCGCTTTGTGTCATTGGGGTGAGGATCGAATGAAAACGATCGTCCCCTGGTAGCAGATTCGTAATGGAGCAGTTCTGCATAGGGAGTAAATAGGTTTTCGTATCCCAACTCCCTCACCCGGAGGCAAAGATCGACGTCTCCAAAGCCAATCTCAAACCTTTCGTCAAATCCG
This sequence comes from Methanosaeta sp. UBA458, assembly GCF_002496085.1. Classification (NCBI taxonomy): domain Archaea; kingdom Methanobacteriati; phylum Methanobacteriota; class Methanomicrobia; order Methanotrichales; family Methanotrichaceae; genus Methanothrix; species Methanosaeta sp. UBA458. Next base: position 16,165 of record NZ_DAIK01000005.1, read on the forward strand.
CCTACCTCATTAAAAATCGATTTTCGAAGCATCATGCAGGCTGCGGTGACTGCACTATAATTTCTGATGGATACAAAATGGCCCATATAGCCAATGTCATTTGAATGCAACCACTTATATATATGCTCTGCCCGTCCACCCCAGCCGACAACCACTCCCACATGCTGTATTTTTCTATCTGGATAAAGCAGCTTGGCCCCCACACAACCGATCTCGTCTCTCTGCGATTGTTCAAGCATCGCTTCCAGCCAATCGGAGTTTAATACTTCTATATCGTTATTCAAAAAGAGCAGATGCTCTCCACGGGCAAATTTTGCCGCATAATTATTCAACTTAGAGTAATTAAATTTTTCATTGAACTTTATAATCCTATATGATTTCCCTAGACCATCCAGATATGCGGCGGTTTCCTCCTCCTGGCTCATGTTATCTACTATTATAATTTCATAATTATCATAAGACGATCTGTTTTGGATGCTTTCAATGCACCTCTTCAAAAGGTCAATGCGATCTTTGGTCGGAATTATGATGCTGATCTTGGGGCGATCGAGGATATCTCTCTTCAGCCTGAAAAAATTAAAGTTCTTTGTGCCCCAGACCACTCCCTTGATCCCCTCTCTGTCTGCGAAGTCCTGGAGAGCTCTTCTGCTGGACTCCATCACTCTTTCCTTGAGCAGATGCCCGGTGCTCGATTCGTACTGACGCCATTTATAAAGGATTTTGGGTATGTGCAGGACATTTCTGGTCTGGGAGAGGACCCTTAAAAATAAATCGTAGTCCTGGGATACTTTAAACTCGGCTCTGAATCCACCGATCTTTTTCAAAATGCTCGCCCTTATGACAACAAAATGAACGATATAGCAATGAGACAGCATATAATCAAGAGAGAAATCTGGCCTGAAATAAGCATATACTGGCTTTCCCCGCTTGGAAATAAGGATCTCATCGCTATATATAAAATCGGCGCTGGCATTTCGGTTCAGCATCAGAACAACCTCATATAAGGCATTTGGAAGGAGCTGATCATCATGATCCAGAAATCCGATGAATTCCCCGCTGGCCATAGCGAGGGCCTCGTTTGAAGCTCCCGAGACGCCCTGGTTCTCATTCAGATACTTGACCTTGATCCGGGCGTCCTTTTGCTGATAGAAATTTAACGTCTCTCTTATATGCGGTTGATCTGATCCATCATCCGCAATACAAAGCTCCCAGTTATCATATATCTGATGTAAAACAGATTCGATGGAACTTCTAAGCCATTCTTCTCTGGTGTTTAATACTGGAACTATTATGCTGATCTTGGGCCGGTACTCAAAGCTCGCACATTGGATGCGCATATCCTCCAGTTCTTTTCCAGACGGCTCTTTGGGCGGATTCTTTTTTTGAGATAATTTTCTGCGCATATATATTTGGGACCTTTCCGCAAAGCTTTGCATGCCGTCTTCGGCGATGATATGACTGGACCTTGCGGCCAACTCGTATACGCCCCTTCGCCCTGTGCCCGGTGCGAAAAGCAGGTCGACCAAGTATTCATGGCACCTGGCTATTATTTTTCCCGCTCCTATGTCCTTTAATGCCATCTAACACCTTGTCCTATGAATATGACCATCGGCCTTGAGAGGGAACATCCAGTTATTGATATAATCATGAAGCTTGCCAGGTTGCCTGGATTCATCTCGACTATTCTTGGTATTGCTGTGCTCGTGTGGTTGATGCTCAATTCACATTTTTCTATGAATATATACAAAATAAATAGTTGACGCCATTTTCATTCACTCGAATAATAGGCACGTTAATGCGACCTCTCTTTTTGATTAGATATTACTAAATAAAAATAGCTTTAAGCATGTTCAGCGCCGCTAATTCGGCAGGAAATCGACAGACATCGATGATGGATTGAGAGCACATCTTTTTCCTTAATTTCTCATCATTTATTAATTTCTCAAGAGCATCAGTGCATGATCGCCTATCTGTCGTATCGATCAAAAATCCATTTATTCCATCCTTTACGAAATCCTGGCAACCCCCATTTCTCGGAACTATTACCGCAGAGCCACATGCCATTGCTTCTAATGCAGTCAATCCCATTGCCTGATATGTTGAAAAGTCCACGAAGATATCGATTTCATTGAATAAATGCGGCATCCATTCTCGTTTTAGCACCCCCATATGATTAATTGGAATATCTCTACAGGGGTTCAATGATAAGAAGTCATCATTAGAGCATCCAAAGGTAATGATATTTATTTTATCTCCATATAGTTTTTTGATTTCCTCAAGAATTTCCAAGGTAAAGCGAGGATTTCTGCGTGGAGTCGATGGCCTAATCATTGCTCCAATAAATATATCATTTGATTTGTGCAATCTTTCTCTTGGTCTGAATAGATCTATATCAACGCTCGGCCCTATAATCTGACAGTCAATTCCCATATTCGACATAACCTTATTTTTATTCCAGCTTGTTTTTGTCACATTCTTTATTCTTGGTATCTTCATGTAAGATTCCCACGCCAGATTGTATTCTCGAGACCCCTTTGGGTAAAAATCTGGTTCAAAGTCCTGAATGTAATATGCCAGGGTAATGTCGCTGCTATTAAGCGATGCAATCCAATATACGGAATTGTTTATAGTAGCTATAACCGCATCAAAGTCCGCGGCAATTAAAGGGACCTCATTAATGCTCCCATAAATGACAGGAATTCTCAAATCGGGAAAACTCTGCTGGAATTTAACTCCATGTTCTGTTAAATTAAACAGGCTTACCCTCACACCCATTTCAATCAAAGCATATGCTTCTTGGATGATGACATAAGCACCTCCTGTCGGCTCCATTATTGGAAGAATTATCAGCAGACTTTTACCCTTGAAGAGCTTTTTCCCTTCCTCCAATAACCCGTGCCGATGCCATAGAACATCCGCTCGAGCTCTTATACCGGCCATTGCTCTATTGCCCTTGCATTCGGAGACACCCTCAGAGACCTCCTGGATGCCATGTTTGTCGATTAATATCTTGCCTGCCCGGTCACACAATTTCTTTCTTCTATCATCAGAGTAGCTGCGGGATTGCTTATGATAAATGTAAACATCATCGGCAACAGCTAAATCCCATTGCGCTTTTCTTGCCCGAATACAGTAATCATTCTCCTCACCATAGCCTGCCCCGAAACTATCCTCATCGAAATATCCTATTTGATTTATCAATTCTCTTTTAATTAAAAGACAAAACCCATTAAGAAATGGTATTTTGGGATAGCAACGACATGAATACTTCCCAATAAGATCAGCCATCATATGGATAGATATATTTTCAGGCAAGTCATTAGATGCCCAATCGCCGCACGATTCTATTTTCGGGACTGACTGCCATGATGCGGTATTCGACAATGGGCCGACGATTCCAATTCGTTCATCCGATTCGGCGCATTCTAGCATTCTATCCAGCCAATCAGCAGAAACGATAGTATCGCTATTTAGCAGGATCACATATTTGCCAGTTGAGTTTCTCAAACCTTGATTCGCCGCAAAAGTATATCCTCTAGCAACATCATTTCTTAACAAGAAAACATCGTGGTGCAATGCGAAATCCTGCAAGAACGATTTAGTGGCTTCATCGCTTCCATCATCAACCAAAATCAGTGTATAAATATGTGGAGAATATTTTATTACTGACATCAAGCATGATTTTACATCATCTAATGCATTATGTATGCAAATGACGATATTCACATTCTTCTCATAATGTCTCTTCACTTCAAGTGCTATCCCCCAGTTTCTGTGAAAGGAGTGCAATTGAATTAAGAAATCATCCATAACAGTCTCATGAAAGGTATTTTCTGGGTTTTCAGACTCTTTATGAGCTATGGAACAATAGTATGCATTTCTTGATCGATACTCCTGCAGTAGAGTGCTTAATCCATCATTTGCAAGAATCCTCATCGCCTTTAACCCAAGATCATACCATCTCCGGCGCTTGCTTTCATGAGGCAAGGCTCGTTCTATGACACTGTTATTAAATCTATTGGTAATTTTCCAGGAAATGCTCCTCTTAATTTCCGCGATCTCAATATCCAATACATGAGCACGATATCTTGCCAAATGGAGTTGACTAATCAGCTCAGATTTGTCTTTATTTTTAAATGAATACCC
>NZ_DAIK01000113.1:0-8917 GCF_002496085.1 Methanosaeta sp. UBA458
GCTATAGAGTTGCATCTGGAAGGGCTGAATGAGGATAGGATACCGATTCCGAAGCCAACGATCTCTGCAAGATATGTAGAGGTCGTGGTATGAAGGGCAGCGTTGCGCCCTGCGCTTGCCAAACAGCTCTTTCATAACCATTCCGGTCTCCGGGGACCTCAATATAGGTCTCCTCAAATCGGCAATAATAGACTTTAGGACGCGCTCTATGAGTCCACAGCTTAACCGCCCTCGCCTGGCCGGCCGCGACCATAAGCCGCGCCCCCAAACATAGCGCAGGAGGTCAGCAGGACAACTCGCGGCGTGCACTTAAAAAAAGCCTGCATGGATTATGTTAGCCTAATCCAGATTCATAAAATAGACTCAGAAATGTATAACCTTAATTAATTTATAAATCAGTAATTGATCAAAACAACAATGTCTTTCCATTGATCTCATTCTTTCATAAGTCTTATATGTCTCCTGAGCAATCTATTATTATAATGAGCGCAAAAGCAGTTGATGATGCACAACTCATCATTAAGAGATCCCTGGAAAGAGAAATAAGCCTCCTTGATATGAAGATGAGGCTAGCCGAGAATGAAATTCGAGAGTTCGAAGAGCGATATGGGATGGACTCTCATAAATTCTTGTCTAAATTCGAAAGCGGAGAGTTGGGCGATTCTCAAGACTTCTTTGAGTGGTGGGGTCTATTGAGGGGCAGGGATGCAGTTGCACATGAGATACAAAAGGCAAAAGCGGTGCTCTCCCTTTGATCTCTGACTATTTTAGAATAGTTGATTTCAGATTAATAGATGCAGAAATAATTGCTGATAAAAAGGTCAGTTACAGCGAATTCAGTCCTGATCAAGGCATGCTGCGTGGAAGGTTGCTCTTTATCGACGGATCAACTCTGGAGTTCATGGAGTATCTTCACAGAGACCAGAGGCTAAAATATAGATTTCACTTAATAGATAAGAATGGGCAGATGGTATTTCGATATGATAATGCCCCACATCACGAGAACTCCACCTTTCCCCATCACAAGCATATTGCCAATGATATTTTGGAATCCGAAGAGAAAGGAATTTTGGATATACTCAGGGAAATAGAACATCTCATATGTAAGAGTGTTTGAGTGTATGCTCCCTGCCTAAAGCACCTAATCATGGATTATAGAGGACATAAGGCCGTATGGATGCCAGAATGAGAATATCGACTAGGATTAATTACACCCTAAACGGCTTGCCTCCGATTGTATCCAAGCCACCCCGGCGTTGAGGGGCCCAGAGCACTAGCGCGGGAGGCCCGCAGGCTGACTCGCGGCGTCCCATAAGAAAATTTGCAGCCGCTTTCCATGCAAGCACAGGCCAGGCACGCCGGCCAGCCCCTTCAAGTCGATTCGTTAGATGTCAAATTTTAGTTCTTGGTTTGAGGAGCAGGTCCATCAAGCGAGCGGAGAAAGAGACCGAGCAGGAGGATAGACTGAAGAGGCCGCAGTCTGAGTCTTAAATACAATGAAAACATAACTTTTCTGGAGAGATGTCCATGGATTCCAGCAAGCAAAATGCCATTGATGAGTTCATAAAGAGGGCAGTTCAGTCTTACGGAGACCAAATCCAGAGCATCACCCTCTTTGGCTCTGTTGCCAGGGGCACAGATCGGCCCGACTCGGATATCGATCTTCTGGTAGTAGTGGACAGAGAGGACTTCCGGCTGCGCAGAGAGCTGATCGGCCTGACCTTCGATATTCTGCTGGAAACAGGAGAAGATATATCCGTAAAGGTTCTCTCTCAGGATGATTTTGAAGCCAAAAAGTCTTTTTCATTTTTAAGCAACGTCCTATCTGAGGGTATCAAGATTGCCTGACGATGAGATAGCGCATCTGCTCTCGGAATCGGAGACGAGGCTTGATGCCGCCCCCGCCACCTCTTTGAAGAGGGCTTCTATGACGATGCTGTAAGAAGCAATTAGCAATCAGGAAATAGAAAAATCGTGAAATAATGAGATGTTTTCGGCGTTTTCAAAGCCTGTTTAGCTCCCCCAGCCTCTCCGGCCCCGCCATCAGCTCCGTTCCCACCAGCAGGGCATCCGCTCCAGCCCGCACCATCCGCACCGCATCCTCCGGGCTGTGCACCCCGCTCTCCGCCACCAGGAATACCCCCGCATCTCTTGCCCGCGGCGCCAGCCGCTCGAAGGTCTCAAGGTCAACCTCCAGGGTCTTAAGATTGCGATTGTTTATGCCGATGATCCTGGCCTCTGTCGACAGGGCCCTCTCCATCTCTTTCTCCGAATGGACCTCTACCAATGGCTCCATTCCAAGATCCCTGGCCGCGGCCACGAACCGATCTAAATCGATATCCAGGGCGGCGATGAGCAGCACCAGATCCGCCTGGACCTCCGAGAGTTGCACCTCACTGAATATGAAGTCCTTTCTCAGTACCGGCAGGCCCGCCCGGCGAGCAGTTCGCACATTCTCGATACTGCCTTTGAAGTGAGTGGGCTCGGTGAGAACGGATATGGCGCAGGCACCGTACTGCGCGTAAGCCCGAGCGTAGGCTGCCACCTCCTCCTGAGCGAGGTTCCTGCCAAGTGCCTTGGGCTTGATCTCGGCGATGATTGGTATCAGGCCATTTCTTTTAGCCTCCGCGGCAGAGGCAACCAGATCTCTCCTCTCCTCCGCCGGCCATAACTCCGTCGCCGCCGGCCCCCGCGCCCGCGAGGCCTCCAGGATGCCGTCTATCAGGGAGTGCATTCTTCCACCTCCTCCACCCAGTTTCGGATGATCCTCTTTCCCGAGGGGGTAAGCACCGATTCCGGATGGAACTGCAGGCCGCAGTGAGGACGATTCCTGTGGCGGATGGCCATAACCACCCCTTCAGCGCTCCGGGCACAGGCCTCCACCTCCGGGCTGAGCTTCTCGATGGCCAGGGAGTGGTAGCGACCGCCCTGCAGGGGATTTTCCACCCCCCGGAATATCCCCCGGCCATCATGCTCGATCTGGGAGGTCTTCCCGTGAAGAGGCCTGGTGTGAGAGATGGTCCCCCCATAAGCCAGGTTCATGGCCTGGTGGCCCAGACACACCCCCAGGATGGGCGTTTTTGGATGGCCGAGGATTATCTCCAGGCAGCTGCCTATATCCCTGGCCTTGGCCGGATGGCCCGGCCCAGGCGAGATCACGATCCCCCTGGGGTTCAACCTCTCCACCTCCGCCATAGAGATCTCATTGGAGCGGACGATGGTGTTATCATAAAAGACGGAGACATAATCCACCAGGTTCCAGACGAACGAGTCATGATTGTCCACGAAGAGAATCGGCCTCATGCCGCCACTCCCAGGGCCCTTTTCATGGCCGCCATCTTCCTTTCCGTCTCCTGGTACTCTTTCTCCGGATCCGAGTCCGCCACTATCCCCGCTCCCGCCTGCACCGTGGCCACGCCGTCCTTGACCAGAACGCTTCTTATGGCTATGGCGAAGTCTGAGCTCCCGTCTATGGAGAAGTAGCCTATGCCTCCCCCATAAATTCCTCGGGGAGCCCTCTCCAGGTCATCGATGATCTCCATCGCCCGCAGCTTGGGAGCACCGGATAGGGTGCCCGCAGGAAATACCGACCGCGCGGCATCAAATTGGTCGCACTCCTCCCTCAGTTCGCCAATCACCGTGGTCTCTATGTGCTGGACATGAGAGTACTGCAGAACGGACATGAAATCCTCTACCTGGACCGTCCCCGACCGGCAGACGGAACGCACGTCGTTCCTGCCCAGGTCCACCAGCATCACGTGCTCCGCCCTCTCCTTCTCATCATTGAGCATAATCCGAGCATACCGGTCGTCCTCAGACCTGGTCCTCCCCCGGGGACAGGTCCCGGCGATGGGATTGACCTTCAACATGCGGTTGTAGGTATTGAAGAGGGTCTCAGGCGACGCTCCCACAATGGCCAGATCACCGAACTCGAAGAGATAGGTGTAAGGGCTGGGATTGATGCTCCTCAGCTTCAAATAGAGCTTGACCGGGTCCGGGCATTCAATCCTAGTCGATCGGGCCAAGACGACCTGAAATATGTCCCCGTCGATGATATGCTCCTTGGCCCGGGATACGGCATCCTTATACTCCTCAGGCGCCCCGGCCGAGAGCACCCTGCCTGATATGTTCGGATCCTCTTCCGGATTATAGTCGGGATCTAATCCGCCGATGGTCTCAATCAGATTGACCTTGGGGCCGGGCAGAATGGGGGCGATGGAGAAGTAGACCTTGCGGTCCAGGTGATCGAAGATGAAGGTGCTCTCCGCCAGGCCGAACTGGGCATCAGGGGTCTGGGAGGTCGAGCCTTTCCCCAGCCTCTCTTTCACCAGGTCGTAAGCCAGAAAGCCTATTCCTCCTCCAGTGAACACCTGCCTGGAGAAGCTGTTGGGCGCTCCACGGCGGGAGGGTATGGCCGCCCTCAGCACATCGAAGAGATCATAGCCATCCTTTATCGAGCCCTGGAGAACTGAGCCCTTTCTTTCCACATCCACGCAAACCGAGAGCCTCTCCGTCATCGGCCCCATTCCGCCGCTGAAAAACTCCATTTCAAGGAAGCGGTTCTTGATCGAGATCATGGCCGATGGATCGGCTCCCACAAAAGAGAACCTGGCCTTCTGCCCGGACTTTTCCACCGACTCCAGGAGATAGGGGTACCTGCGATCGCGCAGAGCCATATACAGGGACAGGGGAGCGTCCACGCTGACCTTATTGCTCACATCTATGAATACCGGAGCTACTGGGTCGCTGGGCATCTTCTCACCTTCTCTACAAATGCTCTGACCTTGAAGGGGTCCTTTCTGCCCGCTGTCTCTGTGCCGCTGGAGACATCCACCGCATAGGGCCTCACCCGCTCTATGGCCAAGAGGACATTATCCGGATCAAGTCCCCCCGCCAGGATCACCGGCACCTGGAGCGATCTCGTGATCCCGGCGCTCTTGTCCCAGTCGTGCACCCTTCCCGTACCGCCCAGCCTTCCTTCGACCATGCTGTCCAGGAGTATTGCATCCGCCACCCTCTCATATCTCTCTGCCTGCTGGCCGCCGTCATCTGCGGCCACAGCAACCACCAGCTTGGAGCCAGTCCTGCTCTTTAGATCAGCTACATCTGAAGGCGGCAGCGACGAATGCAGCTGGAGAACATCTGCCCGCGTTATATCGGCCAGTCGCAGCGCATCATCTAAATCACAGGGATGGATCACCGCCACGCTCTTGGTGTAAACCGGCACCTTATGGATCAGATCCGCTGCTTCTTCCGCCGAAATGCAGTGCCTGGAGTCTTTGATCTCCACCACAAATCCCACGGCATCCGCTCCTGCTTGAAGGGCAAGGGCTAGATCGTCACCGCTCATAATTCCGCAGATCTTGACCCTGGTCATAAGAAGCGCTCCAGCTTCTCAGGCTCTCCACTTGCCTTAACCATTCTCTGAAGGGTCTTTAAGGCCTCTCCGGAATCGATGGCATCCTCGGCCATGCTCGCTCCCTTCTTCATAGTGGAGACGAGGCCGGATACATAGACAGCCGCCCCGGAGTTGATGACGATGATATCCCGGGCTGCTGAGGTCTCTCCTTTCAATACTTCGACTAACCTCTTGGCATTCTCATCGGGCATACCGCCGGCGATATCAGCGCTCTCGGCCTGGGGGTAGCCCAAATCCTCAGGACGGAGGGTGTAGCTTTTTACCGATCCGTCCTTGAGCTCAGAGACGCGGGTCTCTCCTGTGTTGGTGATCTCGTCCATGCCCTCGCCGTTGACCACCATTGCCCTCTTCGCCCCCAGGATTTGCAGCACACAGGCCAGCTTCTCGCACAGGCTCGGATCGTAGACTCCCATCACCTGCGCCTTCGCCCCGGCGGGATTGGTGAGGGGTCCCAGGATATTGAAGACGGTTCGAATTCCTAAATCCCTTCTCACCGGGCCCACGCGCTTCATGGCGGGGTGGAATGCCGGCGCCAGCATGAATCCTATTCCCACCTCCTGAATCAGAGACTGGACCTCAGCCGGATCGGAGCTAATCCGCACCCCCAGCGCGTCCAGGACGTTGGCGCTGCCGCACTTTGAGCTGATGGCATAGTTGCCGTGCTTGGCCACGGGCACACCGCAGGCGGCGGTGACGATGGCGGCTGCGGTGCTCACATTGATGGTGTTGGAGCCGTCTCCTCCTGTGCCGCAGGTATCGACCAGCGTGCCGCTGACAGAGGGCTCTATGCGGATGGCGGACTCTCGCATCTTCCTGGCAAATCCCGCGATCTCGGATACTGATTCGCCCTTTCTTCGCAATGCTACCAGAACTGCTCCGATCATGGCATCGGATGCCTTATTGAATATCTCGTCCATCAGGGCCTCAGACTCCTCCAGGGATAGGTCCTGACCTTCCATGATCTTTTGAAGATAGCTCAAATGAATCACCAGATCGATTGATGTACAACTTTGTACTTTACTGAGTAAAAACGTACATTATATTTATAGATTATGCATTGCTGGCATTATGGGTTCATGGTCCGGAGGTTCTGCCCTTGGATCTCAACCATTTTCTCGTCCTTGTCCTGTCATCCAGTGAGTATCAGGCTCTTCGCTGAATTATGCGGTTGAGGTCCGACAGAGGTTATAGCCTCTGTTCCTCTGCGTCTCTGTGTTGGGTCAGAGCATAGCGGTTCGCCATAGAGGCGAAAAGATGCAGAGAATTTCCGATTCAAAATTCACCCACCAAATCCGGAGATCAGCGATCTCTGCCGCAAAGGGGATAATCCAGTAGTCCGCATTCCGGATCTCAAATGAAAGCGGGTGGATCTATGAATGAGAGAATGACTTCAATGATATTGGTGGCGATGTTATTGGCTGGGACGATACTGTCCGTGACCATGGCTATGGAAGCATCGGATCTCGGCTCTCAGACCGCTCCAAACGAGGAGCTGGTAATCTTTTGCGGTGCAGGATTTACCGGAGCTATGAGCGAGATCGCCGAGCTCTATGAGAATAGCAGCAATTCTCAGGTACGATTCAACTTCGATGGCCTTCCTGCCCTCCGGGTTCAGATCGAGGAGGGTGCCTATGCCGATCTTTTGATATCGCCGGATCAGAGGTACATGGATCCATTGGTCGATGCAGGCTTTATTGGGGAGGACACAGTCGAGGCTTTTGCCAGCAATAAGGTGGCAGTGGTCTTACCGGTGGACAATCCTGCCAATATCACCACCATCCGGAACCTGGCCACTCCCGGGACGAAGATCGTGATGGGAATAGAAGAGCTTCCCATAGGGGACTATGCCCTGCAGGTCCTTGACCTTATGGCAAAAGATCCCGAATACGGCCCTGCCTTCAAAGAGGCGGTCCTCGCCAATGTGGTATCTTTAGAGACCAGGGTCACGGGCATAGTCTCCAAGGTCGCCATGGGGGAGGCGGATGCCGGCTTCGCCTTCATGTCCGATGTCACCCCTCAGATGAGAGGAAAGATCAGAAAGATTTCCATTCCGGAGGGTTACAATATACGGGGAAACTGCAGCGCTGCTGTGCTCTCGCAATCTGATAATTCTGAGGCTGCAGAGGCATTCATCGATCTATTGATATCAAATGATGCTCAGGCCATATTAGACGAATATGGATTCATTTCCCTGGAGGGCTGGGAAGAGAACGCAGCCTTGCCGGCCGGGGACCGGGCCGCGGCCATCGATTAATGCCGAGAGGATCCAAATCGCATGACCTGATGGGGCGTTGAGGCTCAAAGATATTATGAGGCTATAAAGCACGGGGATACCATCAGCTTTAAGAGGGGAATTACTATGACCGGCGGAGAATTGTTAGAGGAGACAAAGAGGCGTTTCATTCAGCTGCTCAAGTTCCAGGGCGATGGGGTATATCGCCGGGAGCTGCAAAGCGAGGTGGTCATCAGCCGGCCGCTCAGCGTGGCGGAGGCCATCGGGGATCCGGGAAGGGACGATTTTCCCATAATCAGGGGACGAGAGGTTCTCATGCAGGCCACATTTAAGGGAGTTGCCGGGCAGGCGTTCACTGCTGCTAGTGGGGATTTCCAGGGAACTTTAGGAGATGTTCTGGCCCTGCCCCTGGATGAGAACTTCGAGCGGGCGGTCTTTATTGCCACCATGAATGCTGCTCTCAGATATCTGGGCAAGATCGAGAAGACAGTTCACTGCCGGGATGATGGCCCGAAGAGGTGCTCCTCTTTGGCAGTGGACTGGCTGAGAGATCAGGAATGGGAGATGGTGGGGCTGGTGGGCCTGCAGCCCGCTATTCTGGAGGCTTTGGTCAAGGCCTTCGGCAGAGAAAGGGTGATGGTCTCGGACCTGGCTGAGGCGGGCAGCGAGCGCTGTGGGGTCAGGGTGCTGGACGGCCTGAACTCCGAGGAGATTTTCGAGCAGTGCCAGCTCATTTTGATCACCGGGTCGACCATAGTGAACGGCACCATCGACGACCTCCTGGACCGGGCAGCTGAGCATGATAGGAGGGTGGTGCTCTTCGGAGTGACCATAGCAGGAGCGGCATATCTCATGGGGCTGGAGAGCTGGTGTGCCTGTTCAACCTGAATGCTTAAGGCAAGAGAAATATGCTAAAAATATATAATCGTATGTGGGCCGGTGTGAATAGGTCGGATATCGGGCCTACCACCTGCCGGTCTCGATTACATTGAGCTTATCTAAGAGTTGAGCTACCGCCTCCGGGCTGAGATTGTTCTTCCGGCTTATCTTCAGAACGCGCATCAGCTCGGTATTCTGATCGGTTCCCGTTAGCTGGGCGGCATATATCTCCGCTGCATCCAAGCTCTTTTCTAATACCACCCTCTTAGCCTCCTTGAGAACATCTCCGGTTATGCAGCTCTTGGCAGCACCGATCTCCTCAATCGCCTTTCCCATATCCTCCAATTCCTTTGAGCTCAGCATATCCTTCACCTCACATATTACTA
>NZ_DAIK01000163.1:0-13316 GCF_002496085.1 Methanosaeta sp. UBA458
GTCAAGATCGGCGGCAGCTCGCGGATGAAGGTCCTGGCGGAGGTAGTCGATGCCACCAGGCTCCGGGATGAGGATCTGGTGGAGCGGATCAGATACTTCGAGGAGCAGGGTGCCGATCTGATCGACCTGGGCGCATCCTTGGACGCCACCCCCGCCAGCGTCAAAAGAGCGCTGAAGAAGGCAAGGGAAGTAACTACCCTTCCCATAAGCATAGATGCCGTTCGGCCGGATCTCATCTGTGCCGGCATCGAGGCCGGGGCGGACATGATACTCAGCCTGAACGGCGAAAACCTGCCCCTGGTGGGGAGCAGGGTGGCAGAAGCGGGCATACCGGCAGTGGTCATACCGGGACCCGGACCCGTCACCCTGGAGGAGAACCTGAACAGAGCAAAGGATTATGCAATCCAGATTATTGCCGATCCGGTCCTCGATCCCCCCTTGATGGGCCTGGCCCGGTCGATGATCAGATACATCAGCCTCCGTGAGGCCGATCCTGATATCCCTCTTTTCTTCGGGGTGGGCAATGTTACTGAGCTTTTGGATGGAGACAGCCAGGGGGCCAACCTGCTCCTATCCGTCCTGGCAATGGAAGTGGGGGCCTCATTGCTCTTCACCCCCGAATACAGCGCCAAGGCAAAGGGCTCCATTCACGAGCTGGCTGTGGCCTCGAGGATGATGGTTCTGGCCAAAGGGCGCCAGACCCCTCCAAAAGACCTGGGCCTGGACCTATTGATACTCAAAGAGAAGAGGAGAATTCCAGAGGAGGTTCCTCCCCGGGAGCTGGTGGAGGCCTCGGCAGACCATAAATTCGAGGCTGACCCTGCCGGAAGCTTCAGGATCTTCCTCTCCGAAGGGAGGATCGTGGCTGGAAACGGCAGGATCACAGTTGCTGGCACGAGCGCCCGGAAGGTGCTTAATACCCTCATCGACCGGGGATTGATAGGAAGGCTGGACCATGCCGGCTACCTGGGCCGGGAACTGGAGCGTGCGGAGATAGCCCTGCGCCTGGGCCGGAGTTATATACAAGATGAGCCCCTATGGCCGATAGAGAAAGGTTAAATAATAACTATTTCGTGAGGGAGAGAGGATGAATCAGAAGGCTTTCGCTATCTTCGTAGGCGCTCTTATGGTGCTCTCAGGAATTGCTTATTTCCTGCCCCTGGGCACCAACCAGAAAGAGATTGCTGTTACATCAGATGCCAATTCCCCTGAGACCTTTGGCGTTAAGGGGAGCCTGGTGGACTGGAGCTTCGATGGACTGAGAGACGTGCTGGAGATGGCACCGCAGAACACTGATATGGCATACTGGATAAATATCAGTTCATCTCAGAATCTGACCAATGCAGCAAGTATCGCCCTCCCGCAGTCCATAGGCCTGGTCTATGGGGACCAGCTTTATTCCACCAGGATCGAAAGGCTGGGGGAGGTTCGCTTCAATAACACCTGGGCGGAGTTCCACTGGATCGAGCCCTATCCAATGGGCTACAACAGCCTGGTCATTCCCTATGAAGGCTATATGATGATCCCCATGGGCACCGACTTTGTCATGGCCATGGGCAGGCCAACTCTATTCGGGCCGCAAGAAGCAGTACAGCAGTCCATCGATGTCATATCCGGTGGCCAGCCATCGGAGAACTTCACCCTGGTTGATGACAGCGGAGCTGACCTGCAGGTAGCAGCCCTCGGTCGCGGTGGAGCGAGCATGCCCATGGCTGGCGGATATAAGGAGTTCAACCTGAGGATCACATCGTCCAGGAACGGTGAGGATGGTTTCGACATCGTCGCCCGGTATATCCAGCCAACAGCAGATACCAGCCGGAAAGCAAGCGATCTAGCTGAAAAGAGCGACCTAGAGTATTCCAGCAGTGGATCAGAAGGAGAGTTATCCGGATTTGTTTCCGAGGAAAACATTCGGTTTGTGCTGATGGGGCTTCTTGGGCCCTAGCGCAACCTTTTTACATGTGGAACTAATGGCAGATCTAGTCTTGAGGTATAATCCAAAAGGCGCTTTTGCGATGAATGATGATGGGCGTTGTCGCCCGGAAGGAGAATTAAGTTATGGCAAGACCAATATATGTAAGGTTTGATGTTCCAGCAGATTTGGCCACAAAATCCCTTGAGGCCTTAGAGCTGGCTCGCGATACCGGCCGAATAAAGAAGGGCACAAACGAGGCCACCAAGGCCATAGAGAGGGGTGTGGCCCGTCTGGTCATAGTAGGCGAGGATGTTCAGCCACCTGAGATCGTCGCTCATATTCCCGCTCTATGCGAAGAGAAGAAGACCCCCTATATCTACGTCAAGAAACAGAGCGAGCTTGGTGCCGCTGCAGGCCTGGGCGTTAAGAGCGCAGCCGCTGCGATCGTGGAGCCGGGGAAAGGAAAAGAGATTCTGGATGAGATCGTCCAAAAAATTGGATCTCTGAAGTAGGTGATATCCTATGGAGGACGATAACGGAATACCAGCAGAGGTAATCGAGGTCATCGGCGTCACCGGCATGCATGGAGAAGCAATGCAGATCAAGTGCCGTATTCTTGAGGGCAATAACAAGGGGAGAATCATAACCAGGAACAGCATGGGGCCCATACGAATCGGCGATGTCCTTATGCTGCTGGAGACGGCAAGAGAAGCAAAGAAGCTTACCAGCAGGTGAGGAAGATGGAAGAGAGAAAGTGCAGCTTCTGCAATAAGACCATTGAGCCTGGCACGGGCAAGCTCTATGCCAAGAAGGACGGAACGGTATTTTTCTTTTGTTCTGCCAAATGCGAGAACAACGTTGCCCTTGGCCGGGTAACGAGAAGAATAAAGTGGGCCCGCAAGGGGGCATAAGGCCTGGCGGATATCGAAAGAACATTCGTCATGGTCAAGCCCGATGGAGTGCAAAGAGGCCTGGTGGGCAAGATCCTGCAACGTATTGAAGAGAAGGGCTTCAAGATCGTTGCCATGAAGCTCGCTGCGATGCCTGAAGCGAAGGCTAAAGAGCATTACGCAGAGCATGTGGGCAAGAAGTTCTACCAGGATCTGGTGGACTTCATCACCTCAGGACCATCCGTCTCCCTGGTGGTCGAGGGAAGGGGTGCCATTGCCGCCATGAGAAAGATGAACGGCGCCACAAATCCAGTGGAGGCCGTACCGGGAACCATTCGCGGCGACTGGGGCATTGAGACGGGACGGAATGTGGTGCACGGCTCAGACTCCCCGGCGTCAGCATCTCGCGAGATCGCTCTTCACTTTGATCCCTCCGAGCTGGTGACATACAAGCGAATAGATGAAGAATGGCTCTACGAGTAGCTCCTGGCAGATGCTTCTGTCAAGCCCTCATGGGAGCCTTTAAATTCCCAAAAAATAAATCACTTTTTTAGGGCTAATTCTGTGAGAAGCGATATTTCATGCAGCAGAAATCCAAAAAGGCCGGCAAGGCAAAGGGCAAGCAATCAAACCTCAGGACACCGATAGTAGTGGTGATGGGGCATGTGGACCATGGCAAGACCACACTCCTGGATAAGATCCGAGGTACCGCAGTAGCCAAGGGAGAGGCCGGCCTGATAACCCAGCACATTGGCGCCACAGAGGTTCCTTTAGATGTGGTTCAGGATTTCTGTGGATCGCATTTCGGAAAGGAGATCGAGATACCGGGACTGCTGTTCATTGATACGCCGGGCCACCATGCATTCACATCCATGCGCAGCCGGGGCGGCTCCCTGGCCGATCTGGCAGTGCTGATCGTGGATGTAAACGAGGGCTTCCAGCCCCAGACCATCGAGTCCCTGAGCATTCTCAAGCGCTTCAAGACCCCATTTGTGGTTGCTGCCAACAAGATGGACCGCATTGGCGGATGGCATACCACCACCAATGCTCCTTTCGCCAAGAGCCTGAAGGTGCAGAGCGAGAGGGTCTCAGAGATCCTCGATACCAGGCTCTATGAGCTTGTGGGAGAACTCTACAAATATGGCTTTGACGCAGACCGCTATGATCGCATCACCGATTTCACCCGGACGGTGGGCATCGTGCCCATCAGTGCCATAACCGGAGAAGGGGTTCCTGACCTTCTCATGATCCTGGTTGGCCTGGCGCAGAGATTCCTCAAGGATAATCTGCAGCTCACCGCCACCGGTCCAGGGGTGGGCACCATTCTCGAGGTCAAGGAGGAGAAAGGGCTGGGCACTACATTGGATGTCATACTCTACAATGGGGAGTTTTTTGCCGGGGATACTGTAATCGTCGGCACCTCGCGCGAGCCCCTGGTTACCAAGATCAGGGCCTTGCTCAAGCCCAAACCGTTGGCTGAGATCAGGAGCGAGGAGAGGTTCCTTCCGGTAAAGCACGTATCTGCCGCTTCTGGGGTGAAGGTCTCCGCTCCAAAGCTGGATAACGCCCTGGCCGGATCAACCATCCGGGTGGTCTCCAATCCCGACGAGGTAGAGGCCCTATCCCTGGAATTGAAATCCGAGTTGGACGCAGTCAGGATTGACACCGAAAACGAGGGTTTAATCATCAAGTCGGACACCATCGGCTCGCTGGAGGCCCTGGTAGGGGAGCTAAAGGCAAGGGATATTCACATTCACTATGCAGATGTGGGGCCCATATCCAGAAGGGATGTGATAAGGGCCGCTGCCATCAACGATCCCCTTCTTTCCGCCATCCTGGGATTCAATGTGGATATACTGCCCGATGCCTTGAACGAGATACAGAAGACGAATGTACCTGTCTTCTCCAGCGATATCATCTACACCATCATCGAGAGCTACGAACGCTGGGTGGAAGATCAGAAGAATAAGATGGAGCAAGAGCGCCTTGAAGCGGTCATCCGGCCGGGGGCAGTGCGCATACTTCCAGATTGTGTCTTCCGGCAATCTAAGCCCGCTGTGGTGGGAGTTCAGGTGATCGGCGGGATCGTCAGGACCCAGGTCAATCTAATGAGAGAGGACGGGGCCAATGTAGGAGTGATCAAGGGAATCCAGGCCCACAATGAGAACCAGGGATCGGCAACCGTCGGCCAGGAGGTGGCCATATCCATCGACGGGCCCACTGTGGGCCGGCAGATCCATGAAGGTGATATCCTCTATGTCAATATCCCGGAAAAGCATGCCCGCATTGTGGAGCTGGAGCTGAAGCCGAAGCTGGCCGAGGATGAGAGAGAGGTGCTGGAGAATTTCCTGGAGATCAAACGCAAGAAGGACCCATTCTGGGGAAGGTAGGATATGACCTTGCAGCGAACTGCGTTTGAGCGGGATGACTCCAATGGCCATGCCGCTTAACGAGATCATAATTCCCCTCATCGCCATCGGCCTGGCGGAGATGGGCGACAAAACTCAGCTCTCTGTGATACTCCTCTCCTCCCGCACCCGGGAGTACATCCCGCTCCTGGCCGGAGTCATGCTTGCTTTTCTGATCACAGATGGATTTGCCATTCTCATAGGCTCCTGGATGACAGGCATAATTCCCCTCGATCTGCTAAAACTGATATCTGGCGGGGTGTTCATTCTGTTTGGAGCATTGATTCTCAGAGGAGACCAAAAGGAGGCAGAAGAAGAGAGGGGGCTATCGTCCGGGAACGCTCTTCTATCCGGATTTTCCCTTATCTTTTTATCGGAGTGGGGAGACAAGACCCAGATCGCATCCGCCCTCTTTGCCACGGAGTATAATCCAATCATGGTCTTCATAGGGGTTATGGCAGCGCTATTCATCCTCTCCGTTATGGCAATCTATCTGGGGCAAATCATCTCTCAGAAGGTCGACAGGAAGCTGGTATCCAGGATAGCGGGCACCCTATTCTTGATAATAGGCATCGCTATCATCCTCTCTCTGTTGGCGCCATATGCGTTTGCTATTGGATTATAACGGCCCAATAAAATAGATTATTGCAATAGCAAGGACCCTTGCCCTGCTATCGCTTTGCTGAATTTATGTAGTGGCTATATTATTATCTAAACCTTTTCTACCTTATCGGCCTTGGGGCCTTTCTCGCCCTCAATGACATCGAAGCTCACCTTGTCGCCCTCATCGATTGCGACACCGGGCTTCAAACCAGTCACATGAACGAAATAGTCCTTACCATCGTCACCAGCAATGAATCCAAAGTTCTTGACTCGATTGAAAAACTTAACTGTTCCATCTACCATTTTTTATTCCTCAATAAGATTAGACCCTCTGGAGGAGCTTCAACTACTTAAAGTTGCTGGCAGCTTCCCCTTCAGGAGGCAAATAACAGCCATGTGAAGCCCAATCTATAAGAAAAGGTTTTATAGAAGAGCAAATACTGCTTAACGAGAATCATTTGCTGGAGGATTATTATACATGGCAGGAATGGGTGGAACACCAGTTATCATTTTAAGAGATACCCGCAGAGAATCGGGAAACGAAGCCATTTCGAATAATATAATGGCCGCCCGCGCAGTGGCCAATGCCGTGCGCAGCTCAATGGGCCCCAAAGGCATGGACAAGCTGCTGGTGGATTCCATTGGCGACGTCACCATCACCAACGATGGGGTGACCATCCTCAAGGAAATGGATGTGCAGCACCCTGCTGCCAAGATGCTCATCGAGGCTGCCAAGACCCAGGATAAAGAGGTGGGTGACGGCACCACCACTGTAGCTGTGCTGGCGGGGGAGCTTCTCAGGAAAGCGGAGGTGCTCTTAGACCAGAAGGTCCACCCCACTATGATCGTGCAGGGCTATAGAATGGCAGCTGATGAAGCAGTAAAGATCGCAAAGTCAATCGCCTTCGAGGCCCAGGAGTCAGATCGGGCACTGTTGGAGAGAATCGCCCGGACCGCTATGACCGGCAAGCTGGCAGATTCTCCTGACAGCAAGATGGCCGGATATGCCGTTGATCTGGTCCTCAATGCCACCGAGGACTATGGGGATAAGAGGGTCTTCGACATGGACAGGGTCAACGTGGAGAAGAAGGTGGGCGAGAGCACAGCAGACTCAGAGATCATCGAGGGAGTGGTGATCGACAAGGAGATCGTCCACCAGAATATGCCCCGCAAGGTCACAGATGCCAAGGTGGCCCTGCTCTCCTGCCCCATCGAGTCCAAGGACACTGAGACCAAGACTGAGGTCCAGATCACCTCCTCCGATCAGTTCCAGATGTTCATGGAGCATGAGAAGAAGAGGGTAAAAGAGGCAGCAGATAAGGTGATCGCCAGCGGCGCAAATGTGGTCTTCTGCCAGAAGGGCATCGACGACCTGGCCCAGCATTACCTTGCACAAGCGGGGGTCCTCGCCCTGAGAAGGGTGATCAAGAAGGACCTGGACAAGCTTGCCAAGGCCACGGGAGCTAACATCGTCACCAGCCTGGATGAATTGAAACCCTCGGACCTCGGATCCGCCGCTCTGGTGGAGGAGCGGAGGGTGGGAAGTGGGATAATGACCTTCATCACCGGCACCAAGAAAAGCGCTGCAACCCTACTCCTCCGGGGAGGAACCCAGCAAGTCCTGGATGGCCTAGAGAGGGCCCTTGACGATGCCTTACATGCGGTGGCAGACGTGGTGGAGGACAAGAAGCTGGTGGTTGGCGGTGCAGCCCCGGAGATCGAGATCGCATTGCGCCTGCGCGAATATGCCGCCACCCTGAAGGGAAGGGAGCAGCTTGCCGTCGCCAAGTTCGCTGAGGCGATGGAGATCGTGCCCAAGACTCTGGCCGAGAACGCTGGCTTTGATGCCATCGATAAGGTGGTTGAGCTGAAGAGCAGGCACTCCAGCAACAAGAACATAGGGCTCAATGCCTATACCGGGGAGACGGTGGATATGTATGAGCTGGGCGTGGTCGAGCCCCTGCGGGTTA
The DNA here is from genome assembly GCF_002496085.1 of Methanosaeta sp. UBA458. Lineage (NCBI taxonomy): Archaea > Methanobacteriati > Methanobacteriota > Methanomicrobia > Methanotrichales > Methanotrichaceae > Methanothrix > Methanosaeta sp. UBA458. Next base: position 7,787 of record NZ_DAIK01000163.1, read on the forward strand.
AGATTCAGGCCATTTTGTCAGCCACTGATGCTGCTTGCTTGATACTGCGCATCGATGATGTCTTAGCCTCCACCAAGGAACCTCCTGCACGCGGTGCAGGCGGCATGCCTCCGGGGATGGGGGGCATGGGTGGAATGGGAGGAATGCCCGGAATGGGGATGGGAGGAATGCCTCCCGGGATGTTCTGATCATCCCGAAACCATTTTTTTTATGGTACAGACATACTCTTTTGGTTTATTTTGGTTTGTTGATGATGCCGTTTTGGCTCAAGCATCCATTTTCACCTAATGAAAATGCAATAGTGCAAATCCGTTATGTATATCGATCACGTTATCTATATATAACTTACAATGAGATTTGCTTCTGAGGTCAAGCAGCAATGGAAGGATATTGGATCTGGCTGGCATTTCTGGCTTTAGCGGTGATATCCCTCAGCATCATCCAGCTGGAAGCTGGTCGCAATAAAAGGCTGCTAGCAGGCTATCGCCAGATGCAAATGGACGTAGAACAGCTGCGGGGCCGGCTCAGGGAAAAGGAGATGAAGCTGGACCAGCTCCAGCGGGAATGCGCACATCTGCTCAAGCTCAAGAGCCGCAACCTGGATCTGGAAGAGGAGCTCAAGAAGACGAAAAGATCGGCAGAATACAATTCGTCGGAAAGGCTGCAATACCTGGAGAGCTACCTTGCCCGCCAGGAGCAAAATCCTTCAGCCATCTTCCTGGGCACCTTTCCACCCCTTCGCCTCCACTCCATTGAGGACAGACTCTGCAGGATGCTGGAGGCGGCCAGGTTCGAGGTGGTGGTTGTATCCCCCTGGATAAAGAGGCAGACCTGGAATCGGATTGCTGCTCCATTGCAGAAGTTCTTCCGCCGGGGAGGGAGGCTGGTGGTGTTCATGAGGGGACGGGAATCGGACTACAGCTCAGGAATGAGCGATGACATCCAGGATGAGGTAAGAAGGCTGGGAGGAGAGCTCCTTTTCGTCCGGCCGCTCCATGCTAAGATCTATATGATCGACAGAAAAGAGGCGATAGTGACCTCTGCCAATCTCTCCCAGGGAGGGATCGATGACAACTACGAGGCAGGGGTATGGTTGAACGATCCCCAGGTCATCCATGATATCTGCTCTTATGTGGATGACCTGTACAGGTGCCGGCAGAGTTGAAAAAGGAAAGGAGCATTTAGGCGCGTTGGAGGATTGAGATAATTTGTCCAGGATTCGGGTCTTGTGAGGTTTATCATCCGGACGAGGATACATTTCTCCTCTTGCAGGCGGCCATAAAAGAGGCCCGCCCAGAGGATCATGTGCTCGAGGTAGGCTGCGGTTCGGGTCTCGTATCCCTGGAATTGGCCAGACAGGTGGAGAGCCTTGTCGCCCTGGACATAAATCCTCATGCAGTCAGGGCGACCAGGGAGAGAGGGGTGGAGGTGATAAGATCCGACCTCTTCGAAGGAATAAGAGGGAAATTCGATCTGATCATCTTCAATCCCCCTTACCTTCCCACAAAACAGGCAGAGAGAAGCGATCAATGGATCAACTATGCCCTGGACGGAGGGGAGAGCGGCAGGGAGACCATAGGCCGGTTCTTGCTCGATCTGGCGGAGCATCTCCGGCCGGGGGGAAGAGCACTGCTGCTCATATCCAGCCTGAGCGGACCGGAGGAGGTGGAGATGATGGCAGGGGACGCAGGGCTTATCACAGAGCGGGTGGCCAGCAAGGGATGCTTTTTTGAAAAGCTCATGGTGCTGAGGATCACAGTCCGCAATTGAGTTCTCCGGCGGGATAGTAGATATCATTTTATAAATATAGACTTATCAGCATCAGAACTGCCCGCAAGTCCATCGCCTTTACTATCCAGGAGAGCGATCAGCCTCTCCAGCACTAGAGAGACGCCTTCTCCGGTCTCGGTGGACATCTCTGCCAGATCACTGTATCTCTTGATATCAACCTTATTGGCGACGATCAGCATGGGCAGCCTGATCCAATTGGATAGATCCTCGGCCAGACGAAGCTGTGAATCCAGAGGATAGCCGCAGTGCTCGCTTGGGTCCAGAATGTATAGCACTACCCCCTGCAGATGGCTGAGGGCAGCCACGGTCTGCCTCTCGATCTCATTTCGCTCCGACATTGGCCGGTCGAGCAATCCGGGAGTGTCCACCACCTGATACCTCTTATCGTCCCGAACGAAGTGGCCCACAATTATCCCCCGAGTGGTAAAAGGATAGCTTGCCACTTCTGGTTTTGCCCCAGTGATGCGGATGATGAAGCTTGATTTCCCCACATTGGGATAACCGGCGATGAGAATGGTTGGAGCTTCCGGGTCTATGGTCGGCATCTTGCGAAGCAGATTCCGGGCAGAATTCAGGAACAGCATATCCTTTTCAATCGATCTCATCACCGATGAGAAGCGCCCAAAGGCCGACTTTCGGAGGGGAGTGCTGTCCGTCCCCCTGGCCCGCCGGATCTTTCCCACATATTCTCTGGTTATCAGTCTTGTCTGCCTGGAGGCCCAGCGCAGGCGAGATAAGCTGATACGGATCTTATCTACGCCAACCGTTATCTCCACCATCTCTCTGTAAAAAGGAGGCAGGTTCTCAAAGGAGGGAAACTTCCGGATCAAATTGGCAAGGTTATCTGAGAGGATATTGCCTGCATTCAGGACCATGGACTCATTGTCGGCAGCACGGGTGGCGCGCCGGAATGATTTATCTAAAAGCTCCTGCGATGTGGGGATAGTTGGAAGACGCTCAAACATCAGTGAGGACTAGCCGGCATTAACAGATAAAGCTTCGGTCCGGCCTTCCGTCTCCTTTGGGGCATGCGCGGCGCGGATTGCAGGATTCATTTAATAAATGGTTTTCGGAAGGCTTAAATAGTACTTCTTTATCTATATAGATGAGGTGACCTTTTGAAGAGACTAGGCACCGCGCTTCATGTCGTGCAGAATAAACTGATAGTCCAGAGTGAAGAGATCGTTGGAAGCGAGACCGCTATCCCCAGGGGTAACTCCTGGGTGGTGGATCAGAAAAGGACCAGGGTCGGAAAGGTTTTCGATATATTCGGTCCCATCGATCGTCCATATATAATCGTTCGGCCGAATAGAGGAACAGATGCCGCTGCCCACATCGGAAAGAAGCTCTATATCGATGAGGCGCCGGGGAGAGATAGCAAGTGGAAGAAATTGAAAAGCTGAGAGAGATAGAGAGGGCAGAGCCGGAGAAGCTCAAGGAGCGTACCCGGCTCAGACGCGAGAAAGAGAAGGTAGACGAGTTTGAGAAGTTTACAGTCGAGTGCCCAGAGTGCAAGAGCCACACCCTGGTGCGCGACTATGAACGAGCAGAACTGGTTTGCTCCGACTGCGGCCTGGTGATCGATGAGAACTTCATAGATCAGGGGCCGGAATGGAGAGCCTTCGACCACGATCAACGCATGAAGAGGTCGAGGGTTGGGGCGCCCATGACGTACACCATCCACGACAAGGGACTCTCCACCATGATCGACTGGAGGAACAGGGACTCATATGGCAAGACCATATCCTCCAAGAATAGGGCTCAGCTCTACCGCTTGAGAAAATGGCAGAGGCGCATCCGGGTCAGCAATGCCACAGAGCGAAACCTAGCCTTTGCCCTGTCTGAGCTGGACCGAATGGCATCAGCTCTAGGTCTATCCAGAAATGTGCGGGAGACGGCGGCGGTTGTCTACCGCAAGGCTGTAGACAAGAACCTCATCCGGGGGCGGAGCATTGAAGGCGTGGCAGCAGCAGCGCTCTATGCCGCCTGCCGCCAGTGCAATGTGCCTCGTACCCTGGATGAGATCGCAGAGGTATCCAGGGTATCGAGAAAAGAGATCGGCAGGACATACCGGTTTGTGTCCCGGGAGCTGGCCTTGAAGCTCATGCCCACCAGCCCCATCGACTACATCCCCCGCTTCTGCTCCGGCCTGAATCTGAAGGGCGAGGTGCAGGCGAAGGGAATTGAGATCCTCCGCCAGGCCGCGGAAAAGGAGCTCACCAGCGGGCGCGGGCCCACTGGCGTGGCCGCAGCCGCTATATATATCGCCTCCATCCTCTGCGGGGACCGGCGCACACAGCGCGAGGTGGCAGATGTGGCAGGAGTGACAGAGGTCACCATCAGGAACCGCTACAAAGAGCTGGCAGAAGAGCTGGACATAGAGATAATCCTTTGAAGGGATATCTCTAGCATCTTTTTTTCAGGCAATTGCCCTAGAATCAGATTCCTGTTTTAGCCTTTATCTGCGAGATGTCCTCTTCTATCTTTGCCAGCCTCTCGGTTAGATCATCTCTATAATCTGAACGGATATCATCAATACTAACTGCGATTTCCTCTTTGGCGGAGTCTATTTTTTCTGCCAGCAGATCTGCGGATGATTTTACCTGATCTTTTACCCCAACGATCTCCGCTTTCAGGTCGTCTCTTGTGACCTTTATCTCGTCCTTTAGTTCCACGCGGGTGGCTTTGACCTCGTCACGCGTAGCTTTCACCTCATCGCGAGTGGCCCTTATCTCTTCCTTGAGCTCCTCGCGAGTGGCTCGTATCTCATCTTTCAGTTCCACTCTGGTGGCTTTTATCTCCTTCAGCACATCCTTGTTTACAGAGATCAGCTCCTTGAGCAATTCCGCTGCTTGATCGATCCTCTGATCGGTCTCTCCACTGCCCGAGACCACCTTAAAAAATCCCTGGAACTCATTTGCTGCAGCTGAATACTCCATCTGGATATCTGCCACCTGAATCAGAGTATTCTTGATGTCTATGGCGGCAAGTAGGCTCCCCAGGTCGTAGTCTTGCCCTTCTGCCACCACCTTGACCCGGCCGTCATCGAGGTTCTGGACGTAGCCGGTCAGTCCAAAGTCCCTGGCAATGGAAACCACCCTGGCCCGGTAGCCAGTCTTCTGAACCTTGCCGGAGATATAAGCGGTCAGCCTGCGCATTATAGTTAATTTTCTCACTCTCTTTATTTAAGCCTATGACCTGCCGTATTTTAGAGTAAGAAGGAGGGAGGCAAAAGTCAGTGATGTAGGAGGAAAAGATGCTTCGACCTTTGCCAATTACTATATACGGCAATTGCCGATATAAAAAACTTTCGCTTGATGGCGGCGGACGATTCCAGGGCAAAGAGATGCTCGGCTGGTGAAAAGATGTTGGAAGAAGATCCTCTGGGCGACATTGCAGTTCTCACAACTATTTGCCAGCAGCCTCCTGCAGCAGCAATTGCGCATCCCCATGCATGCCTGCAAGCTTTTTGGCGATGGGGTGCTGCGGGCCGTACTCCTGCTCCGCCAGCCCTTTAATCCGCCAGATATCGGAGAGGAGCCTGCCGATCTCCTTTTGAACGTACCTGCGGTTCTGCTCGCTCATGGTCAAAACATCTCGGTCTTCTCAAAGCCCCTCTTTCATTTTACCCTTTTCGCCGTCCTTCCCAAAGCCTGGGACAACTGACAGATCTAATTTGGCATAGTGGCAGCCGGGTGGGGCCTCTCCGAGCGCATGGCTAGTACAGCCGGGCTTAAAT
>NZ_DAIK01000012.1:0-2583 GCF_002496085.1 Methanosaeta sp. UBA458
GCATGCTGCAGGACATCCTGGCAAAAAGGAAGACGGAGATCGATGCTTTAAACGGGGCCATCTCTCGCCTGGCTCGGGAGAATGGGATCCCAACACCCTACAACGACCTTCTCACCCTGCTCATAAAGTTCAAGGAGAAGAGGGAGAGCCAGGGTCTGGGTCCCCAGGGCTGAAGCTGCAATCAAGCTTTAGATGATATGCGGAATGGACATCTCAGTTTTCTTTTGGCTCTTCTCTGAATTATGTGGGTGAGTTCAGGCAGAGAATATGGCCTCTGTTCCTCTGTGTCTCTGTGGTTGGGTCAGAGCATAGCGTTTCACCACAGAGGCGAAAAGATACAGAGAATTTCCGATTCATCATTCCAAAGGTGATCAGAAAGAACCCGATGTATTGCGGATGGGCGGATATATCTGTATATGCCGGTCAGGACCAGCTTGCTCTCTCCAGCCTCCCGGCTGCAGTACTCCTTATGGATCTGCCTCCAGAAAGCTTTTTCATCCATCCGCGACAATATTTGAGAGGAGCTGAGGATATGGAAGGACTGACCGATATTCTGAAGACCATAACCACGGAGATGCAAAAGTCCCTCTCCCCCCGGACGGCGGTTGGCGATCCCATCACGGTAGAGGGAAAGACCATAGTTCCCCTGATGAGCGTGGGGATGGGCTTTGGCGCTGGATCCGGGACTGGAAAGGAGACCGATCCCGCGGGTGGAGCAGGCGGGGGTGGCCTGGGAATGAAGCCCATAGCAGTGGTGATCATCGACCAGCAGGGCGTGAGAATAGAGAGGATGAAGGAGAGCCGTGACACCCTGGTGGATCACCTGGCAGAGGCCATTCCCAGGTTTGTGGAGAACATATCCCGCAAAAAGGAGAGCCGGGTGGAGATAGAGGGCTCAAGCCAAGAGAGCTGATCGAAAGCTTTTTTATACTCCAATTCATTCCTTCTGGAGAATGAGCGAGGGAAATATCGAAGCGGAGAAGAAGAGCTCTGCCAGGCAAAAGCCCGATCACAAGAGTAGGCTGGATCTGAAGAGCAAACTGGACCTGGACGATGTGGATTTAGGCGTCACCTTGCCCTCCACTAACATAAACGAATACATTCGCGTCCTGAAGCTGGCTAGAAAGCCCACCAGAGAAGAATTCAACATGATCGCCAAGGTATCCATGGCCGGCATAGGCATCATTGGATCCATTGGCTTTGTCATATACGCATTGCTCACAGAACTTCCCAAGATGTTTTAGGAAAGGCTGCTCAGCGGAGAGCAGCCATAAACTAGCTTTGCTTTGTCTTTGTTATCTCTTTATCCATCCTATTTAGCCTGGGCCTTATTCATGGCACGGAGGGTGGCTCCAAACTCCGATTCTACTATGCTTGTCACCCCCATGGTCTTGGGATGAAGATCGATCTCCACCATGACATGCTGATGGCCCAGATCGCGCAGGGGCTTAACCTGACGAGGCCCATTGGTTATGGAGAAGATCTCCAGGCCCTGGAGAGCAGACGCGGTCAGGGCATGGGGCACACCGGACACGACGGCAAAGTCGTAGCCACCCTCCTGGGCCCGCTGGGCGATGATGTCCCCCGTAACTGGATACTCATCCAGGCCGCCGATGATGCTGAACTGGACGCCCCTGCCCCGAAGGTCGCCAGCGACATTGACAGCGTCCCTCCTTACCTTGGGCAGGCCGAGCTGATCGTTTAGGTTGGCCAGGGTATCCACCTGCTCTCCAGCCACCTCAGCCACGGCTGCCGTAATATCCGCAAACATATAGGCGGTCTCCTTCTTGGCATTGAGGATGTTCAGGCCGCGCTTCCCCTGCCGAATCAGCTCCAAAAGCCTTTCTGCCGCCTGATACTTCAGGTCGCCCCTCTCCGGAGCGAGGTACTCTGCGCTGGCCGCTCCCCGGAGCCTCTCCACCTCAGTCGCCTTCTCCAGCAGGGTCTTCTGGCGAACGAACTCCGCCTCATCAATTATCCCCTTATCCCTTGCCGCCTCCAGGGTGATGATCACCCCTTTGGTGTTATCCCTGTATCCGGCATGAACCTCCACCTCGAGCACCGGTATATCGAGGTCCGCCTCTAAAACTGCCTGATGCAGGTCATCGCCGATGATCATGCTGCTGCAGGTTCCGGATATGGCCATCAGCTGGGGATCGAACAGCTCCACCGCTTTCTTGAGAAGAGCGGTCAGCGGCTTGTGGCCCCCGAAGACGAATCCCGCTTCATCTAAAGCTGTGGTCAGAACTCTCACCCCATCCTCCTCTAAAAGCCGGGCGTGCTTGAAGCAGCATCCGCTCGGGCCGTGCAATATGACCACATCAGCCCCCAGGTCGCGCAGTGTGTATAAAGCGGCCACAATTGAGCTCGGCCTGGGATGAAGTACATTCAAATTTTGCATTTCGCTTGCCATTATTATCACCTGAAACACTTAACCGCACTAAGCAATCTTTTGGGGCGAGAGGATTCTGCCTTCTCGAGCCCCTCCACAAGGTCTTGGGCCGTCTCTGCCCCCAGCTCTCTAGCCAGGGGGCGGAGCCTCTCTCCCACTAAGACCAGATCCTCGATCTCCGAGCGCCTCCT
>NZ_DAIK01000138.1:0-6076 GCF_002496085.1 Methanosaeta sp. UBA458
TAATAAGGAAGCTGGGGATTATTATGGGCACGAGCAGATGGACATCATTCCATGTGGCGTAATAGAAGCCGCCCATCAGCCAGAATACAATTTCCCGCAAAGCCGCATCTGTGGCTATGTACTTGAGAATGGAGACCATTGCAGAAAAGATGGAGCCAATGATCACACCTGCCAGGATCAATGTCACTATGGGCGTCTCCTTTCTGACCCTGGCCAGGAAGTAGGCCATGGCCACAGCCATAGACCCAAAGATAAATGCAGAGAGCTGAATGGACAGGAAGAAGCTGGAAAAGACTATGCCCATAGCAGCGCCAAAGGCAGCCCCAGAGGAGATGCCGAGGATATAAGGCTCGACCAGTGGATTTCTGAAGCAACCCTGAAATACTGCGCCTGCCGTGGCCAGGGCTGTGCCTACAGCCACGGCCAGGAGGACTCGGGGGATTCTCAGTTCCCAAACAATGGTGTTATGGAGCTTGGTGACACTGGATAGGTCTCCGAAAGGCGACAGATGAGCCAGTACGATTCCATAAACATCAACAATGGAGATGCTATAGGCTCCAAAGGTTATAGCCACCCCCACCGTGATAAGAAGCAATACGAAGAGAGCTGAGAGGATCAGGACCTTTCTCCCTTCTGAGTAACCATATGCGATGTCAAAGCCCAACCGCTCCCACAAGCTTGTTTTTCTGATCATATCTGACAATACTGAACACCGCCGCCTTTATCGAATCCGATCATCTTCATTACCGCCACGCACTTCCTGCGAAAGATTAACAATTGATATTAACCTTGCATATAATCGTAGCAAAAGATACATATTTCGTATATAAGGTTGCTGCTATAATCCCGAGCGTTGTGAGATAGCATATAAAATTTTGCAGGATTCGAGATCGTTTGATTGAGATCCTTATTATTATTCAACGAGTGCTACGGCGCAATCAAATTTGAGAGGAAAAATATGATATCTGCAATTAATGTCCATCAGCTCACCAAGGTTCACGACGGACGGATAAGATCCTTGGATAAAATTGGGCTGATAGCGGCCTTTTTCCGCTATTTCGCCCCCAAAATAGTTGCATTCACTTCACGAAGGACTGTTTGTTCTGCGCTATTGGAGTTCCCATGGCGATCCCCCGCTTGGTGTAATACATGTCGATCAGACCATCGTGCGCCCAGCAGGAATCGGCATAATACAGGGGCAGCATCGGCAGATCCTGAGCATGCAACACTTGGACCTCATCGACGAGTTCCTTGCGGCGATCGGGGTCCATCTCAGAAACCTCCCGGCTTAAGAGATCATTTAACTCCTGGTTCTCAAAGTAGCGGGCGCTGTTGAACGAAAATCCTTCGCCTATAAGCCTGCTCAGGATTTCAGGATCTGCTCCCATTCCTCCGTGACTGTTTAAGGCCAGATCGAAGTCCCACTCAGAAACCAGGCTGTCCCGTGCCTTGGAGTCGAGGCTTCTAAGAGTCACCTTGAACCCAGCCTGCTCTAGCTGCTGCTTTATCATCTCTCCTGCTCGCTCGTCAGTGGCCGTGACCAGCATCTCCATTTCCAGGGGCTCACCGTCTTTGGTGAAGTACTGGCCGTCCTTGGTGTAGCCCAGCTCTTCCAGAAGCTCCCCGGCCCTGGCCGGATCATAATCGTATGTCTCCACATTGGGATTGCATAAATCGTTATCATGGGCTAGGAGGCCGGGGCTGGCGATGATTCCGTAGCCGCGCAAGACCGTATCCACAAGAGCCTGTCTGTCGATGGCGTAGTACAGAGCCTGTCTGAACCTTGCGTCGGAGAATGGCTCCTTCCTGTGGTTGACCATGAGCTTGGTGATGCCGTCGTGTGAACCTCTCAGGACATCAAAGCCCGCCACCCCCAGATCCTCAGCCTTCTCGGGAGGGACTGTCGCTGCATCGACATCGCCTTTCTCCAGTGCCGCAGCCGCCATCTCATTGCTAACCTTTACGAACCTGAGTTGCTTGACCTTTGGAGCGCCCAGGTAGTAATCGTCATAGGCCTCGTAGAGGTATGTCCCCTGCGCCCTGTCGTAATCGACCAGCTTGAAGGGACCCATGCCGGTTAAGGCTTCATCCTCCAGGAACTCGGCAGGATTGGCCACATTGCTGTAGATGTGCTCAGGAAGTATGGGGAGCGCTCCCGCAACCATCTCGATGAACGGGGCATAAGAGCCATTAAGATAGAGCTTGACGGTATAGTCGTCCAGAGCCTCGGCAGACTTCACAAGTTTTGGGCTTACCAGAGGGTAAGGATGTTCTTTGGTATAATCGATTGTGAAAACCACATCATTAGCGGTGAAGGGCTCTCCGTCCTGCCAGGTCGCGTTCTTTCTCAGGTCAAAGACGTAAGCGTCGTCCTCCAGCTGCCAGCTCTCCGCGAGAGCAGGAACGTAGCCGTTCTGGTCCTTCCATACGAGTGTGTCGAAGATCAGGCTCATTCTGATATATCCAGGCCCTCTCGGGTAATGGCCGTAAGGAGAGGGAAATCCCCAGTCGCCGGTTGGGTCGGCAATTGTAAACATGTCTATGGTCTCATCGGAAGCCGCTGCCATGTTGCAGAAAATGAGAAGCAACAGGCCCACGACCGCAAATCCGAGGGCAAGGGGAACTTTTGAGGACAAAGCTCCACGAGTCCCTTTAATCGGCAGATTTTTCCTAATCAAAATTCCTCCTACAAATTTTGCTAACTAAAAAAATGCTATTAGCTCTGCGTTTTATTCGGTGATTTGCCTTTATTTACCTCTTCTTGAAGGCGTTGCATCCATTCAGGGATGTGGACATCTTCCTGCGGGAAAAAGTCCTTGACGTAAGGCTTTATATCGATAACAGGGCTTCCATCAACAGCGTCGAGGCCGAGGACCTCCAGGACGTTTCCCTTTCGTCCCTTCAGATGGACGACGGTCATAAGCACCGGATTGGGCCTTGCAGGGCTACAGGTGCAGAAAATGCCTTTTTCGGGAATATCTTCTCTGCCCATGGGGTGCACCCTCGTAAGCGACCGGCCCTCTTCGGGGACTTTATGCGCCCAATATAAAATTACAAGATGAGAATACTCCTCAATTCCGTCCAGGATGCCATCCAGACCTTCGTAGATGATGATATTCGAGATTTCTCCAGGCATCTCATGAATTTTAACTACGGCATCTTTGAGGTCGCCCTGCATTTTTAGTCCCTCTTCACCGGCAACAAGGAATGGTTTCTCTATCTTGCTTCTTATAATACCCACCGGATGCAGTACAATGCTGGCATCTTTTTGTTTCAACAAATCGGTCAACTCCTCGGGGATTTTTCTGAACTGAATCAAGTAGTTATAGCCTAGGTCGCACAAGCTCAACTTTCTAAAACCGTGTTTTGTTATCGTTCTTTCCAGCTCTTCAGCTGATATGCGCATATCAATCGGCGGTCCGCATGGCTGGTCCTCTTTCTTGCATTCGATAATTGCCAGCCGCCCCTCAGGTTTTAAAACACGCCCTATTTCGCTAAACAGGGTGCTCTCTACATCGGCCAGATTGAGGGAGTGAAGCACGGTAGATATGAAACAAATGTCTACACAACTATCCTTGACCGGCAGAGGACCGGAAATATCACAGACCTCAGCCTTAATATTCTTTAATCCTTCTGAAACGACCTTATCCCTTAAATCAACTATCGCATCCTGGTTTTTATCCAGAGCGTACGCTCTACCGGTATCGCCTATAAGCCTCGAGGCTCGAATGGAATAATCTCCCGGCCCGCTGCCCAAATCTAGAAAGCAGTCTCCTCTCTGCAGATCAAGCCCGCCGAAAACCAGATCCGGGTCCTGCATCCAGAAGCTGCTTTTTCCCTTTTTATGTCTGTTCGGCCTATCGCATTGACGCCCGCAAGTCGTATCTGTTGCATCCATTTCTCTCTCACCAGGATATTTGGGTCAGCTCTTGGTTGAAGCAGATGGTCTTTCAGATTCTTTGGCAACAATGCCTCTTCCCTCGACCTGACGATAAGCTTCTCCTGCACACATGAAACAGAGACCGCCCACGGTTTTAGTGGCCATGATCATCTCGCCGCAGTTGGAGCAGACGATGCTCTCCGTAATTGGAGCGTATTCAGGCAGCAGAGGCCGAAAGGTCTCGACTGCAAATAGCTCATCGAATGGTAGCTGGATGACGCCGAAGGCCGCCTGCCTCCCCGCTTTTCGAAATGCTGCTTTTTCCCTTGCGCCGCCCTCCCGATTCTTGATGACCTTTTCCATCAGAGGGTAGAACTCCGGGGAGGCCTTGGCCACGCTAGAGCTGAAATCGGGCTGAACCCTTATGCGGACTCCGGTCTCCTTTCCTCGAATGGCGAAGGTAACTGCCAGCCTTCCCAGATCGCGGTAGACCAGGGCGTTGTTCCCCAAGGTGCAGCCGGATACGGCCTGCACTCCGTCGGCGAAGCATGCGTTTGTTTCTACAACGGCCATGAGGTCCTCTAATCCGTCGGAAGAGATCGAATCCAGGCCCAGAAGATTCAGGCCATGCACCGAAGCCATGACGCCAAGAGCGCTTCCCGGACAGAAGTGCCCGTGGATCTCAGCAGTCTTCACGAGGCAGCGGGCCATATCTTTCTCACGTATGGCCTGAAGAAATTCTCCTCTAGGGTTTTGCTTAAAGTCTTCAATTCGTCTATCTTCTGCAAATATCTGTTCTGTATTCATTTCGCTCAATCCAACCATCTCCGAATCCAACTGTCTCTGATTATATCTTCTTCAGCTCATCTATGGCTCTTAGAATTACAGACCGGACCCTCTCTCGATCCGTGTCGGTTTCCAGATGATCCGCAACCTGATGAATCAGCGGAGCGAGCAGCTCTATCTGTTCTTTTACGGGAACTCTCATTCCCCTGTGAAGGTCATGCATGTCTTTCATGAGATCCTGCACATCGGCATCTTCGAACGTTTCGCTGGCCAGAGCTATAGATTGATGGAGCTTTTTGATGAAATCATGTTTAACCTCATTTATCTGAGCAACATGCTCTTTGCCGATCTCAGTCAAGCTGTAGTAGGTCTTGCCGTCTTCGGCTCTTCCTGAGATCCAGCCTTCTCGCTCCATCTTTTTCAATAGCGGATAGATCGATCCCGTGCTGGGTTTCTTTCCGCTAATCGCTTCCACTTTCTTTATTATATCGTAGCCGGATGCTTCACCATCTTTCATGATGTGAAGCATAATCATCTTCAAGATACCAGTTGCCATTATATCAGTATCGCTATATCGATGCATATATCGCTGTTGGTTATACTTCCATTCGATCTATTCACTCAATCAGCTTCCATGTCTATGTATCGATTTAGACATATCAATCCAGATATATATACTTTTTGAGCCTGTGTGCATATAAAGTATGAATAGAATTCTATAATTTCATAAAAAATTAGAAGAGATGAAAATGATTGCCATCTCCACCAATCGGTTCTTGATATACCTCAGACACTTGCTGCCAGGATGTCTATAGCAAGATCGATCAAGTCGCAGGATATCGATACTATTTTGCAGTAATTTTTGTCATACTACCCGAATTTTTGAAAAAATGAACTGACTGCAGCTTATCGGGCCGCAGCAACAGTATCCAATTTTAAACAAAGGCCATCTTGTTCAATGCCGTTGGCGTTCCCATGGCCACTCCTCCGTAAGTATAGTAGAAGCTCACCCTGTCATCAGAGGCCCAAAAGGAGTCGATATAGAACAAAGGCAGAGATGGCAGGTCGCATGCGATGATCTCCTGAGCCTGACTGACCAGCTCTTTGCGCCTGGCAGGGTCCATCTCTGAAACCTGCTCATTTAGCAGATCAACAAGCTGCACATCTTCAGCGTAGCGTGAGCTGTAGAGCCCTGTTCCAATGATGATACGATTTAGGACTGAAGGATCAGCACCCATGCCGCCGTGATAGTTTATTGCCAGGTCGAACTTCCAGTCGTCAACCATGCTATCCTTGGTCTTCAAATCCATGCTGCGCAGGTTGACCGTGATGCCGCCAGACTCAAGCTGATGCTCGATCAGCTCTCCGAGGCGCTCTTCAGTGGGAGCTACTAGCAGCTCTATCTCCAGG
>NZ_DAIK01000007.1:0-2376 GCF_002496085.1 Methanosaeta sp. UBA458
GCTCAATCCTCTTTTCTCCCTGAACCATTCAAGTCGCGATACGCTCTTTTATCCTATCCAGGGCATAAGCGTAAAAGAAGAACAGGAATAGCGGGCCTATGATCAAATACGGCAGGATCTCCGGTCTGAGGGGGACTATGAGGAACATCGCTATATTGGTGACCCCGTGGGCCAGGGAGACAACCGGCAGGCTCTTGGATAGCCAGAAGAGCACGCCGAAAGCCAGCCCCGCCAGGCTAACGTAGAGGAGCTCCAGTGTCAGGTGATAGCCGCTATGCATGAACCCGAATATCACACTGGCCAAAACCAGCCCCCCAATCAGACCTATCCTCTCCTGGAGCACAGTCTGCAAGGACGACCGAAATACGAACTCCTCCACCACGCCCACAAAGAGGATCATGGTCAGGGATAAAATGAGAATCTGCTGGAGATCATTGTCCACCACCAGCATTTGAGGCTTGATCACTTTATACTCCCCCCACCCCAAAGCCAGTCCCATGGATATGGAGACCGGCAGAAAGAACCAGAACCGCTCAAAGGTCAATCCCGCCTCCTCTGCGGTTATGAATCTCTCTTTCAAGATCATATACATGGGAATGAACATGGGAGCATAGACCAGCACATAGGAGTAGAGGGTCAGGTGGAAGAAGACGGGCATCGCGACATTCAAAAGGCGGAACAGTGGCAAGAGCATTAGGGCTGGATAGGTCCGGTTATTGACGAATATCGTTGATAGGCTTAAAAAAACCAGGTTCAGCGCATGAATGGGCATCGCTGCTTCAGGCTTGCCGTAGAAGATCAGAATCTCGGCCAACAGTATCAAAAATACGGGAATCAGCAGGTCGAGATAGTACCTCTTCGCATTCAGCGCCTTCATATAATTGCCATGTTCTCATCAGAGATTTAATAGATTCCCTCGAACCTTACTGTACCAAAAAATCGGCATACTTTAGCCCTGACTTGGACAGATATAATGCGAAGGATGTAAATAATTTGCGGCCCTGATGATATAGTATGACCCTTGTCTCCCTCTCTTTTGAGGTCCACCAGCCAATCCGTCTGAAGAAGAATTTCTTCTGGGACGGCTACATGAACCGGCAGGTGGTACCTGATTTATGGAAATACTACTTCGATGACCCAGAGAATCAGAGGATCTTCGAGCGGGTATCCGACAAATGCTACCTGCCCGCCAACCGGGCCATCCTGGAGGGAATAAAAAAGCTCCAGGGATCGAATAGATCCTTCAAGGTCTCCTACAGCTTCTCAGGCGTCTTCCTGGAGGAATGCCAAAGGTACCGCCCGGATGTGTTAGACTCCTTTGTCGACCTGGTCCAGACTGGAATGGTGGAGGTGCTGGATCAGACCTACTATCACAGCCTGGCCAGCCTCTACGACGATCCGGAGGAGTACATCGAGCAGATCAAGATGCACCGGGAGCTGATCTGGGACATCTTCGCCCTCCGGCCTACGACCTTTGAGAACACCGAGCTGATCTACAGCGACAAAATCGCCCAAATCGCAGACCGGATGGGCTATAAGGCCATATTCACCGAAGGGGTGGTAGCAGATCCCAACTACGTCTACCGCCCGCCAAACACCAAGATCGCTCTGCTCTTGCGTAACTACCAGCTCACCGACGACATCGGCTTTCGCTTCTCCTCCCATAATTGGGAAGAGTACCCCCTCACCGCAGACAAGTACGCCTCCTGGCTGGCGAGGACCCCAGGCAAGTGCATAAACATCTTCTGCGATTATGAGACCTTCGGCGAGCACCAGTGGATCGATACCGGGATCTTCGACTTCATCCGCAACCTGCCAAACCAGGTCCTCCGCTACGAGAACCTTCAGTTCGCCACCCCCTGCGAGGTGGCCGGCACAATTCCGCCGGAAAGAGAGCTATCGATAGAGAGCTTCGTCTCCTGGGCAGACCTGGAGAGAAACACCAGCTGCTGGCTGGGAAACGCCCTTCAGCATGCCTGCTTCATCCAGCAGAAGAGGCTCCAGGCGCCGGCAAGAGAGAGCCGCGACCCCGACCTCCTGGCCATCTGGAGGACTCTGGGCCTCTCCGACCATCTCTACTATATCTTCACCCACGGCGGAGGGCCGGCCGAGGTGCACAACTACTTCAGCCCCTACGGCTCCCCCTATGATGCCGCTGTAACCTACTTTGCCGTCTTATCCGACTTTCACTGCCGCCTGAAGGGAAAGACCCATCTGGCCGATTCCCCATTCCGGTTTGCCACCGGAATAGACCAGTTCACAGGCGACTCCGCCTGGACACTGATGGGCCTGGAGGCCATCCTGGACAAAATCCCTCTCCCCTCTTTGGAGTACCATAATGCCAACGGCGATTATGCCCTCTGGGCGGAGAAGAGC
>NZ_DAIK01000007.1:2490-27273 GCF_002496085.1 Methanosaeta sp. UBA458
GAGTGGCTGGTGGCCAACGGCCTGGGCAGCTATGCCTCATCGACCGCAAACTGCAGCAACACCAGAGCCTATCACGGCCTTCTGGTGGCAGCCACCGAGCCTCCGGCAGGGAAGAGACTGCTCCTCGCCAGCCTGGACGAGGAGCTGGGCGAATTCCGACTGGCCAATCATCAGTACCCCGGAACGATCTATCCCCAGGGCTTCTCTCACCTGCAGGGATTTTGGACCGATCCCCTCCCCCGGTTCTGCTATCAGATGGGCACCACGACCCTGGAGAAGACCGTCTCCATGGTGCGCAATGAGAACAGCACCATCATCAGCTACAGGATCAAGGGCTACCGTGGATTGCTCCGCATCGTACCCCTGATCCACGACCGCAGCTTCCATGCTGCCGGCGAGCTTCCTCCACTCCACCAGAATGCCCAGGACAAAGGAACCACAATCCTCAGCCAAACCCGTTTCTCCATCTTCTCCGACCTGGCCCGATATATTCCCCAGGAGAGGGTCTACAGCAACTTCGAGTACGAGGAGGAGCGCCGCCGGGGCCTGGGCTGGAAGGAGAACCTCTTCTCCCCCGGCTGCTTCGAGCTGAATGTATCCGGAGAGGCGGAGTTCGCCATCATCGCCTCCACCTGGAGGAGCTCCTTGGCCAACTGGAGGGCGGATCAGGAGAGCGAGAGAGAACGCCTGATATCCTTAAAGGCACCCGTTCCTCCTCTGGCTCGAGCGGCGGACAGCTTCCTGGTCAAGAGGGGCAACGCTCTGAGCCTCATCGCCGGCTACCACTGGTTCGATGACTGGGGAAGGGACGCCATGATCGCCCTGCCCGGCCTTCTCCTCTCCACCGGCCGATATGAGGCAGCAAGGCTGGTCCTCAGCTCCTTTGCCGGGGCGATGAAGGACGGTGTGCTGCCCAACGACCTCGGGGCCCGGTCCTACAACACCGTGGACGCCTCTTTGTGGTTTATTCAGGCGACGAGCAGATATTTCGATGCCACCGGTGATCTGGATTTCCTGGCCGAGCTCTGGCCGAAGCTCTTGGCTGTGGTCGAGAGATACTCCCGACCGGGCGATGACTTCGGCGCAGATGAGGACGGCCTGATCAATTCCGGCCCGGCTCTCACCTGGATGGACGCCAGAGTGGACGGCCGGCCGGTCACCCCCCGGACGGGCAAATGCTGCGAGATAAACGCCCTCTGGTACTCCGCCCTGAGGAGGACAGAGAGCCTTGCCCGGGCCCTAGACATGCCCCTGGACCCGAAGATTGAAAAGCTCGCAGATAAGGTCCAGAAAAGCTACCTCCGATTCTGGAACAGCGAGAACGGCTGCCTCTTCGATGTGATAGACCATGAGGACGCCTCCATCCGCCCCAACCAGATCTTCGCGGCGATCGTTCCCGATCTCCTGCCGGATGTGATGAGAAGGAGCATCCTGGAGGTGGTAGCTCGAGATCTTCTCACCCCCTTCGGCCTGAGAACCCTCTCCCCCCGCGATCCCCGTTATGCGGGCCGATATGCTGGAGGGGCCTGGGAGAGGGACAGCAGCTATCATCAGGGCACAGTCTGGCCCTGGCTCATCGGCCCCTATATCGATCTATTGCTGGCGGTTAGCGGCCGCTCCGCCGAAACGCGGGAGAAGGGATTGGAGGCTTTAAGGCCGCTCTTGGATCTGGCAGAAGGAATGGGCACCATTCCCGAGGTCTTCGATGGCGACCTGCCCCAGAATCCCGGTGGCTGCATCTCCCAGGCCTGGTCGGTGGGAGAGGTTCTCAGGGCTTATGAAGAGCTGCGGGAGGGATAGAAAAAAATCGGCTCTTCGCTATTTGTTATGGGTGAACTTGAATCGCAAAAACTCTATGTCTCTGTTCCTCTGTGGTGAACCGCGATGCACTGACCCAACCACAGAGGCACAGAGGAACAGAGGCCATATTCTCTGCCTGAACTCACCCACATAATTCAGCGAAGAGCCAAAAATTCCATTCATTTTTTCCAGAACTCTGGCAAGAAGAGGACCATAGCGGTCACCACCTCCAGCCTGCCGATCCACATGCATAATATGAGGAGCATCTTTCCAGCAGGATGGATATCCGCAAAGCTGAACATCGGCCCCACCACACCAAATCCCGGTCCGACATTCCCCAGGGTCGTCGCCACTGCCGATAGGACGCTCTCCATATCCATCTTCGGATCGTTATAGGAAATCATGGCCAGGAGGAGGGAGGCTATGGCAAAGATGATGATGTACATGGAGACGAAGATATTGCTCGCCCTCAAAATCTCCTCTTTCACCACCATATCGCCCAGCCGGACGCTCTGAACCGCCTTGGGATGAAGAGTGCGAATCAGCTCTCTGTATGCGCTCTTGAATATCAGTATCAATCGAACAACCTTGATTGCTCCTGCGGTGGATCCGGCACAGGCCCCGATGATCATCAGCAAGAGGAGGGTGATCCTGGCGGTGGCGGTCCACTGATTGAAATCGGCAGTGGCAAACCCGGTGGTGGTCAGGATCGAGACCACCTGGAAGCCAGCCAGTTGAATCTTCTGGTAGATGTCTCCCTCCAGCCCTCCCCAGAGGATGATGATCGACGTGGCCAAAAGGATGATCAAGGCATAAGCCCGGAACTCCGTGTCGCTGATCAGGGCCTTCCGGTCGGAGGTGATCATCCTGTAGTGCAGGGCGAAGTTGGCCCCGGCCAGGAAACAGAACAGGACGATGATGGCATCTATGATCCAGCTATTGTAGGCCATGATGCTCAAACCCCGGGGCGAGAATCCTCCCGTGGCCATGGATGAGAAGGCATGGCAGAACGAGTCAAAGGGGGGCATTCCTGCCAGAAGGAGGAGGGCGACCTCCACCAGGGTCAGGAGGATATAAACCATCCAGAGCATGCGAGCGGTCTGCTTGATCCTGGGCTTGATGGATTCCTTATCCGGGCCGGGAACCTCCGCCCGGTAAAGCTGCCGTCCCGCCACTCCCAGGCGGGGCAGTATGGCCACGAAGAGCAGTATTATCCCCATCCCTCCCAGCCACTGGGCAAATGACCTCCAGAAGAGCAGCCCCATGATTGTATCATCGGGGCCGCTCCTAATCCGGAGGAGGATGGAGTTGCCGGTCATCCTCACCAGCTGCATCTCCATGTTCGCCACCAGGCAGCCATCGGCCAGGGTCTGGTTCATCTTCCAGTATCCCAGGTGGTTTATCTCGGTGAATACAGACGATCCAGTGGTGGTGAAGGCGGACATGGACTCGAAGAGGCCATCGATCAGGCTCATCCCCAGGAAGACATAAGGAAACGCTCCGAAGAAAGCGACGGCAATCCAGCCCAGAGCCACCAGGGCAAAAGCCTCTCTTAATCCCGGCTCCTCCTCAGATGACAGCCTTCCCAGGGCTATCCCCGTGGCCAGGCTGATTAGGGAGGTGGCAGCAAAGGCGATCACCCCTCCCGTCTCAGCATAAACAGCAGCTACCGCACCCGGAACGAGCAGCAAGATGGCCAGCA
Organism: Methanosaeta sp. UBA458; assembly: GCF_002496085.1. Taxonomy (NCBI): domain Archaea; kingdom Methanobacteriati; phylum Methanobacteriota; class Methanomicrobia; order Methanotrichales; family Methanotrichaceae; genus Methanothrix; species Methanosaeta sp. UBA458. The sequence continues at coordinate 5,993 of NZ_DAIK01000007.1, forward strand.
GCTTCAGCAGCTGTGCAAGCAGTCGCAGAAACACCCTGAATTTCATCAAGCAATGCCGCACCAAAATGGCGGAGGGCATCCTCCTGAAAGCGCAACTTGTCTCCTGTTCCTATAAAAAGGATCTGCTCATTATGCCGCGAATAGCTTCTTGACCTTGGAGACAGCGTCCGGCATGGACATCACGAACACCCGATCACCGGCTGACACCTTGAAGTCCTCATAGGGGACAATAGGCGCGCCGTCTCTTATCACCATGCCGGCAAGGGAGTTCTTGGGAAGCTCTTTGGATATCGACTTGCCCACGATCTTCGCTCCCGGCTTGGCGATGAAATCCACCAGCTCCATCCTCTCATCGCTCAGTGTGATGACCTCTTCTCCGCCGATCACCCTTTGGAGGACGGCATCGGCAGTCACCTGCCCCGGGCTGACCGCTCTGTCCACCCCTACCATCTCGAAGAGCTTGATGTAGACGTTCCTGTTGACCCGGGAGAGGATCTTCGTGGCTCCCAGCTGCTTTACCAAGAGGGAGCATAATAGGTTCTTGTCATCAAGGCCGGTCACAGCATAGACCACATCCATCGCGCCTGCCCCCTCCTCTTGAAGTAGGGCGAGATCTGATCCATCGCCATTGAGGATCATGGTTCCTGAGAGCTTGTCCGCAATCTCAGCGCAACGATCGGCATCCTTCTCGATGAGCTTGACGTCCATTCCCATCTTCTCCAGCCTGCTGGCCAGGTAGAAGCCCACCATTCCCCCACCCACGATCATCGCCTTCTGAGTGGTCTTGGATTCATGCAGCATGCTTCCCAGGTCGGGAAGGGACCTGGCGTCGCACAACAGCATTAGGTGGTCGTCATTTCTTATCTCGTCTCCCTCTTTCGGTATGGCTATCCGGCCCGCCCGGTTTATGGCGATCAGGTTGCAGTTATTGGGGAGGACGATATTCTCCACCGGCCCCTGGATCTTCATCTCTGCTGTTACCTTGAACTCCACCAGCTCCACCAGGCCGTTGGCCAGGTCCCGGTTCATGAGCATGGATGAGAAATAAAGAGAGCTTGCCATATCCTCGGCCATGGTCAGTTCCGGGCAGATCATGAATGATATGCCGATCTCCTTTCGATCCTGGACCGGCTGATCGATGTACTCGGGATTGCTCACCCTGGCGATGGTCTGCCTGACCCCCAGATGAGAGGCTATGATGCAGGTTATCACATTCACCTCATCGTTCCCGGTTGCAGCCACGACTATGTCCGCCTTCTTGATATCCGCCTCGGAGAGAAGCCGGGCGTTGGCGGCATTCCCCTGCATGACCTTCACATCCATGTCCTGAAGCCTGGCACAGGCATCGGGATCCTTATCTATGACGGTGACATCATGGTCAGCATAAAGCTCGCTGGCGATTAGAAAGCCCACCTCGCCAGCTCCGGTGATCAGGATACGCATCTTGTTTCCTCCACATCAACCAGGGCGCAAAGGAGATCCAAGGATAAGAATTGATCCATCCTTGTTATAAGCGTTTTCCATTCGTTTGCCCTTTTCTTTCGTCCGTCCTCTGATCGGCCGATCTGTATATATTGACAGAGCGACTGCACTAAACTATGTTCGCCCTTCTCTTCGATCCCAGCGCCGGCGCAGCCGGAGACATGATCATGGCCTCACTCCTGGACCTGGGAGCGGATGAAAAGAGGGTTAGGAAGGCAGTGGAGTCGGTGGGCTGCACCCTGGAGGTCTCCCGGCAGGAGAAGGGGCATATCTCTGCCACCAGGGCCCAGGTGATCTCGGACCGGAGGTATCATTCCCTGGAGGAGGCGGTATCCATTCTAAAGAGCTCAAGCCTCCAGGAAAAGGCACTGAAGAAAGCCCTTGCCGCCCTGGATATTCTGGCGGAGGCGGAGAGCCGGGTCCATGATGTGCCCAAGAGCCGGGCCCATTTTCATGAGGTCGGTGCCCTGGATGCTCTCGCTGATATAGCCGGTTCCTGTGAGGCTGCCAGCAGCCTGAAAGCGGATCGAATCCTCTCCCGGCCCATCTCCGTCGGTGGGGGATATGTCCAGTCGGCCCATGGTCTCCTTCCCGTTCCCGGGCCGGCGGCCCTGGAGATTCTGCGGGCTCATAATATCCCCTGGATGGGGGGGCCGGTGGACGATGAGCTCCTCACTCCCACCGGGGCGGCCCTACTGGCGGCTTTGGTGGACGAGTTCGTGCCCCGCTTTCCCCTCATCCAGGCGGAGAGGGTGGGCTACGGCGCAGGCAAGAAAGACCTGGCCACCCCCAACCTCCTGCGAGCGCTAAAGGCCAGGATCGTATCTCCAACCAGAGGGGCTGGGATGGATCACCAAAAGGATCGTGTGGTGCAGCTGGAGACCAATGTGGACGATGTCACAGGCGAGGTTTTGGGCCACCTGATAGAGGAGCTCATGCAGGCGGGAGCGCTGGACGTCTCAGTCATTCCCGCGGTGATGAAGAAGGGGAGAAGCGGGAACGTCATCCGGGCGATAAGCAGTCACGAGGATATGTCGAAGCTGGCGGGAATGATAGTCAGGGAGACGGGATCTTTAGGGGTCAGGGTCTTTCCCAGCCTGCACCGTTTTGTGGCGGAGAGAGAAGAGAGAACTGTGGACCTGAATCTCGCGGGGGTGACCTATAGCGTTGCCATAAAGATCAGCCGGATGGACGGCAGCCTGGTCAATGTCAAAGCGGAGTACGAGGACTGCAGAAGGATTGCCAAAGAGGCAGGCGTTCCCTTGCGCATGGTCATTAAAAAAGCGGAGGAATTGGGTTGGCGGGCAGCAGATAAATGAATCGTGCCATCCCTTTGATTTCCATTTGATCTATGTGGTTTTTTATAACTATGCTGCCCGCGTGTCCTCTTCCCTGCTCTCTATTTATTCTAATAACCTTTTCATTATACTAATATAGTCTTGGTAGTAATTCCTAATATATATAGTTTTTGTAATTAATAGTGTCGTAAGATTGATTAATCTGCCCGAAGAGAAAGCTCCCATGATGCATTTTGACTCTTCCATCAGGCTCTTTGACCAGGCCCGAAGACTGATGCCCGGCGGGGTCTCAAGCCCCGTGCGCGCCATATCTCCTTATCCCTTCTACACCGCTCGGGCAATAGGCCCCTATCTATGGGACTGCGACGGCAACAGGTTCATCGATTACTGCCTTGCCTACGGCCCCATGATCCTGGGTCACCGCCATCCTGCCATAAAAGAAGCGGTTTCGGATCAGATGGACCGGGGCTGGCTTTATGGTACGCCAAGCGAGCTGGAGGTCCGGCTTGCGGAAAGGGTGTCCTCCCTCTACCCCAGCATGGAGCGGCTGCGCTTTGTGAGCAGCGGAACCGAGGCCACCATGGCTGCGATTCGAGTGGCCCGGGGAAGCACCGGCAGGGATATGATCATCAAGATCGAGGGCGGATTCCATGGCGCTCATGATAGCGTCCTGGTCAAAGCGGGCTCTGGTGCCACTACCCTGGGCATTCCCGACTCACGGGGCGTCCCAAGAGATGCCACCAAAAACACCATTCAGGTGCCCTACAACGACCCAGCTGCCCTGGAGGAGGTCCTGGAGCGTTTCTCCGGCCGGATCGCCTGCCTGATCATGGAGCCGGTCCTGGGAAATATCGGCCCCATCCTGCCGGATAAGGGCTACCTGCAGACGGCGCGCCGCCTGACGGAGGAGAACGATGTCCTCCTGATCTTCGACGAGGTTATAACCGGATTCCGGCTCTCCCTGGGCGGGGCGCAGGAGCTCTTCGGCATCAAGCCCGACCTGACCACCCTGGGAAAGATAATAGGCGGAGGCTTTCCCATTGGGGTCTTCGGAGGGCGGGCAGATCTGATGGACCAGGTGGCCCCAGGGGGAGCGATCTATCAGGCGGGGACGTACAATGGAAGTCCGGCCTCTCTGGCTGCTGGCCTGGCGACTTTGGATGTGATGGAGAAGGAGGATACCATAAATAAACTCAACCGGTCTGGAGAGAGCATGAGACTGGCCCTTAAGGATATGGTGGAGGATCTTGGGCAGGACTGGAGCGTGGTCGGCATCGCCTCCATGTTCAAGGTATTCTTCGGCCCGGAGCCTCACAACTATGCCCAGGCCTTGATGTGTGATCGGCAGGGCTACTTCGAGTTCTTCCGCCGGATGCTGGATTCTGGCATCTTCCTCACCCCCAGCCAGTATGAGACCGATTTCATTTCTGCAGCGCATAACCAAGATGTGATCGAGACCACCCTGGAGGCGTTCCGCTCCTGCCTGAAAAGCTGATCGTGGGGACGAGGGGCAGCCCTCTGGCATTGCGCCAGACGCAGATCGTGCAGGAGAGGCTTAAGGGCCTTGGCATCCAGACCCAGCTGTGCCGGGTTAAGACCAGCGGGGACGTCTTCCTGGACAAGCCCCTCCACCAGCTCACCGGTTTTGGGGTCTTCGTGGCTGAGATAGACGAACGCATGCTTTCCGGCAAGATCGATCTCGCTGTGCACAGCATGAAGGACCTCCCCACCAAAAGGCCTGAGGAGCTGATAGTCTCCGCCGTCCTGAAACGCGACTCACCATATGACGTCCTCTTATGCAGGGAGAAATCTGTCAAAAGCATCGAGGAGCTGGACCAGGGGGCACGAGTGGGCACATCGAGCATGCGGCGGATGGCCCAGCTTCTCCGCGCCCGCCCCGACCTGAACATTCTTAGCCTGCGGGGCAATCTTCAGACCAGGCTGGGCAAGCTGGAGCGGGGAGACTACGATGCCATAGTTCTGGCCGAGGCCGGCCTCGAGCGCATGGGCTACCATCCAGATTACGTGAGGCTTGATGGGGAGAGGTTCGTTCCCTCTGCCAACCAGGGGACGATAATCGTAGTTGCAAAGGCCGGATCTGAGGCTGAGGCCTGCTCCCGCGCTCTGGATGATGCTCATGCTAGATCTGAGACCATGATCGAGCGCAAGATCATGGAGACCGTGGGCGGAGGCTGCGTGGTGCCCATGGCAGTCCATGCGCTGGTGCAAAAGGGAGAGGCGCGGGTTCTGGCTGAGGTCTTATCCCCGGACGGCAAGAGGTTCGTCCGCCTGGACGAGAGGATCTCTCTCGTCCAGAATCATCTGGCAGTGGCAGAGGATATGGGAGAGCGGCTTATGAGGATGGGAGGAAGAGAGCTGGTGGACGAGGCGGTGAGGTTTTTTGGCAATCGGTAAGGTTTATCTGGTGGGAGCGGGTCCCGGAGACCCGGAGCTGCTGACGATTAAGGGAAGAAAGAGGCTCATGGAAGCGGATGTAGTCCTATTCGACCGGCTGCTCGACTCCAGGATGCTGAACGGGGTAACAGGAGAGCTTATCGATGTGGGCAAGAACGCGGGAAGGCATAAGCTCAAGCAAGAGGAGATAAACCAGCTCCTGATAGAGAAAGCCAAAGAGGGCAAAATCGTTGTCCGGCTGAAGGGCGGAGACCCCTACCTCTTCGGCCGGGGAGGCGAGGAGGCGATCGCCTGCCGGGATTGGGGAATCCCGTTTGAGGTTGTCCCCGGCGTCACCTCGGCCATCGCCGCCCCGGAGCTGGCGGGAATTCCAGTTACTCACAGAAAGGTGGCCTCGGCCCTGACCATAGTCACCGGCCATGAGGAGCCGGGAAAGGACTCGCCCCTCGACTGGCGGGCCATGGCCGGGCTTGATGGAACCCTGGTTGTTCTCATGGGCGTCTCCCGGCTGGAGGAGAACACCAATAGGCTCATAGAAGCGGGAAAGTCCCCCCAGACCCCGGCTGCCATGGTGGAGAAGGGCGGCTGGCCGGATCAGAGGCTGATCTCGGGGACCCTGGGGGATATCGCCGAGAGGGCAAAGGAAGAGAATGTCCAGTCTCCGGCCATACTGGTGGTGGGAGACGTAGTCCGGCTGGCAGAGGTCCTCGCCCCGGAGAGGATCGCCATCCTCAGGCCGGCGGGCCAGCAGGAGGAGTCGGTTGAACTGGCGGAGCGCTACGGATTTATTCCCCTGTCCGCTCCGGCCATCGCCCTGGAGAAAAATCCCCTGCCCGAAGATCTGCTCGAGAGGATCGCTGCCGCGGAATGCGTGGCCTTCACCAGCGCCAATGGTGTGCATATCGCTCTTGGGAATAAGGCCATATCCGGAGCATTAGCTGAAAAGAAGATCGTCTCCATCGGTCCCAAGACGAAGCAGGCCCTGAACGAATACAATATCCAGTCGGAGATGCCCGAAAGCTACAGCTCTGAGGGGCTGGAGAGGATGCTCAAGGGAAGATATAAGAGCATTCTCTTCCTGCGCAGCGCCCAGGGGAGCCAGTATCTCTCCGATGGCCTGAGGGAGGCGGGAATCGTGGTGGATGACATTCCCCTTTATGGAGTGGTGAATTCATCCGATCCCCGCCTGGACCGGCTGATAGAGCGGGCAGGCGAGGTGGACATCTTCGCCTTCACCAGCTCCTCAACAGCTCGAAATCTGCTGGAAAGAGCAAGAGCGATGGGAAGGGAAGAACAGCTGCGAGAGGCTCTGGCCAGGGCCACAGTGGCCGCCATCGGCAAGCCTACTGCCCAAGAGTTGTCCCGCCTGGGGGTGGCGGTGGACGTCATCCCGGAGAACTTCACCTTTGAGGCCATGCTGGCAGCCCTGGTCGGGAGAAAGAGATCCTCTGGCAATGCTGCAAGCATGGCAAAGGATAGAATGGAGTTGTGAGGTTTACATGATCATATTTTCCAAAGCCCTGGCCGACCAGGCCACGGTATGGGAGGCCCTGCGGGAATCCGAGTCCTGCCAGGACGTCCCGGCAGATCTCCTCCGCTTCTCCGCCCAGACGAAACCGGTGGTGATGTGGAATCTGACCAGACGCTGCAACCTGGCCTGCAGCCATTGTTATATGGATGCCATCCCAAAGGAGGATGACGAGTTGAGCCTTGAGGAAGGGGTGCGTCTGACAGACGATCTGGCCCGGATGAAGATACCGATTCTCATTCTCACTGGCGGCGAGCCACTGATGAGCCGCAACTTCTTCTCTATTGCCTTCCACGCCCGGGAGGCGGGTTTGAGGACGGTCATATCCACCAATGGCACCCTGATCACCCCCGAGGTGGCAAGGCTTTTGGCAGAGGCTAAGATTCGATACGTAGGGGTCAGCCTGGACTCCGCCCTCCCCGCCAGCCATGACAAATTCCGGGGCGTTCCTGGGGCGTTCGACCGCGCCCTCCAGGGATTGAGAAACGCCAGGGATGCGGGCCTGAAGACCGGCCTGAGGATAACTCTGACCCGGGACAACTGGCAGGATGTTCCCGCCCTCCTCAATTTGGCCTTGGAGGAGAACATCCCCCGCTTTTGCCTCTACCATCTGGTTCCCACTGGCCGGGGGGCGGGGATATCGGATAAGGATGTGAGCTCTGAGCAGCGTCGCAGCGTCATCCGCCTGCTGGCCGAGGCAGCGGTGGAGCTCAAGGATAAGAACATCGAGATCCTGACCACCGATTCTCCCATGGATGGGGCCTATCTCCTGGAGATCTTGAAGGACGATCCGAGAAGGGACTATGTGAGAAAGCTCTTGACCAATGCCGGGGGCTGCTCCGCCGGGGCTAAGGTGGCCAACATCAGCTATCAGGGAGATGTTCATCCCTGCCACTTCATGCCCCAGGTGGTGGTGGGCAACGTCCGGGAAAGATCCTTCCAGGATATCTGGATCGACCATCCAACCCCAGAGCTCTTAGCGCTGCGAGGGATCAAATCCAATCTCAAAGGAGCATGCTCTAGCTGCGACTACCGGGATCTGTGCGGAGGGTGCCGCCAGAAGGCATATTACTATAATGGCGACTTGCTGGGAGAGGATCCCACCTGCATCGTAGAGAATAAGTGCGGCTGAATCGCGATCCTTCGGGCCGGGATATCCCTGAATAGAACCGATCGGCTCAACTGATGGGATGAATTCCGCTGCCCTCCATAACTCATTCTTTTTAGGCCGTTTTATCATCTTTTCTCTAGACCATTCCTTCCACCGGAAGATATATTTGAGATCAGCTGCATTATGATGGATAATAGAGATAAACGGAGGCGATAAATTGACACATCATGAAGAGAAGAAAGAGGAAAAAGAGGAGAAGGCAGCAAAGGTTGAACCCATAAAGCCTGGCGACAAGAGGGGAGGCAAAAAGAAGGGTCTTCTCGATACCTGCCAGTGAGCTGCTGGCTAACCTTAACTGGAATTTTTTTTTGTCCTCTCGCTATTTGTTCTAGGTGAACTTGAATCGCAAAATCTATGTGTCTTTTGGGCCTTTTGTGGTGAGCTGCTATGCTCTGGCCCAACCACAGAGATAAAGAGGAAGAGAGGCCGTATTCTCTGCCTTAACTCACCCCCATAATTCAGCGAAGGGCCATCTTTTTTTTCAACGATAAAAAGATTTAACTATCTCCGTCAGCAAGAACCATATTGTGCGATCCATCCAGAAGACCCAGTCCAAGCCTCAGGGGGCAAAGCCGGAGAGGGGAAAAGCAGTAGGGGCAAAGTTTCTCCTCTTGCGGCCTGCTGGCTATCCCTTGAAGAGCATATTTCAGGAGTGTCCATCCGTTGCTGATGCCAGGCTCTTTGAGCTGTACGCCCGGGAGCAATGGTACGGTGAGGAGGTAAAACCTGGCTGCTACCTCTTCGACCGCAGGCTCTATCCTGATTATGCCTTTCAGGTGGTTCGGGCCTATCCCAGGCGCTCTGTGGTCGGCTTTGAAACCACCATCAAGGTGGAGCAGAAAGCGGAGGTCAAGAAAGGGGTAAGCTACGACGTCTCCTTTGATGAGGTCGTGGGTCAGGAGGAGGCCAAACGCAAGGTGAAGATCGTGGAGAAGTACCTCTCCGACCCGGAGAGGTTCGGGCGCTGGGCACCGCGCAACATCCTCTTTTATGGCGTATCCGGCACCGGAAAGACCATGATCGCCAAAGCACTCTCTGCTAAAGCTGGTGTGCCGATGCTCGCTGTCAAGTCCACCAGCCTGATCGGCGAGTTCGTGGGCGAGGGAGCGAGACAGATCCACAGCCTCTATGAGAAGGCGGAGGAGATGGCACCATGCATAATCTTCATCGATGAACTGGATGCCATTGCCCTCGACCGGCGCTACCAGGACCTGAGAGGCGATGTCTCTGAGATGGTCAACTCTCTGCTTACGGAGATGGATGGAATATCCAGCAGGCTGGGCATCTGCACCATCGCCGCCACCAATCAGATCGAGGTCCTGGACTCTTCCATTCGCTCCCGTTTTGAGGAGGAGATCGAGTTCAAGCTGCCGGATAAAGATGAGCGCTTGCAGATTCTGGAGAAGAATGCCAGCACCCTGCCTCTGGAGATGGTTGATGTGGACCTGAAGGAGATCGCCAGGCAGACGGATGGCTTCTCCGGGCGAGATCTGGTGGAGAAGGTGCTGAAGGTGGCACTGCACCATGCTCTCATGGATGAATGCAATATATCTCAAAAGCATATCGAAGAGGCATTACCAAGAGCGCGAAAGCATTACCGACAGCCTCCGACGGAAATGTTCTCATAAGGAAGCCCTTTTGTACTTATAAGTCCAATATGGCTTGAGGCACATGTGGCAGGAGATTTTGGATAAGTTCAAGAGGTTTCCCGCGCAGGAGAAGGTCATCCGCCTCGTCCTGCAGAGGGGCTTTCAAATCAACGATCAGGCCCGGGTGGTATCGGGCCAGATAGAGATTCCTCATGCTCAGATCGCAAAGGAGCTGGAAGTGGACAGAAGAGTGGTGGACACCACGGCACAAGCCATTCGCGAGGATGAGGTCCTCTGGAAGGTCTTCAGAAATGTGCGCTCCATGATCTATCTGGGTGAGGTGGCGCCCATCCTGGGATTGGGTGTTATCGAGATCACTCCCGTGAATGCCGTCAAGACAGGGCTTTTGGGCGATGTGGCCAGCGCTGTGGCCAGGAACGGCCTCTCCATCCGCCAGGCTGTCTCAGACGATCCATACTTCGTAGAGAGCCCAAAGCTCACCATCATCACTGAGGGGAAGATCCCAGGCGATCTTGTCATTCTGCTCAAGGAGATCGAGGGCGTGAAAAGGGTGACCGTATATTAGACCTCATAATTTCGTTGGCCTATTACTATCAACAATATCGGCAATATCGTTATTACCATTATGATTATTTCAAAGGAATAATGCGACCGCTGCACAATTAATTAAACTTAAATAGTTTAAAATACAAGTGATTTCTTGGAGCCTCCGGTGATATCCCTTCATCCCTTCTCTCGAAGGCTCTAACCCCCCCTATTATCGTTCTTTGATTCCTATTTGACAGGACTCTCAATCCCGATGCAGGCCAAAGGCTTTTTCTCCCATGCACCCTCCGCCCATAAATGGTGGATTTATGGAAATGCTCTGGCTTACAGAGGAGGAAGTAAGGTCACTCCTGACCATAGATGATGCGATAGCGGCAGTCCAGAGGGCCTTTCTTGATCACGGAAATGGCAGAACTCAAATGCCTCCCAAGTCTTACCTTTACCTGCCCAAGCATAATGGCGACTTGAGATGCATGCCCGCCTACCTTGAGGGGCAGGATCTGGCCGGGGTGAAGATAGTCAACGTCCATCCGGGAAATCCGCAGATCGGGCTTCCTTCGGTCATGGCGCTCTTGATCTTGAACTCCCCCCAGACCGGCGAGCCACTGGCTGTTATGGGCGCAACATATCTCACCAGCATGCGCACCGGCGCTGCTGGTGCCGTCGCCGCCCGGCATCTGGCCAGGCAGGATTCTCGTGTGGTAGGGATGATCGGAGCCGGGACCCAGGCGCGAACGCAGCTTCAAGGCCTCTCCCGCTACTTCCCAATCGAGCAGGTGATGGTCTTCGATAGCTTTGAAGATCAGGCCCTGGCCTTTAAAGACGACGTCTCTGGATTTATGAAATGCAGCTGCATTGCGGTCTCGGGACCGGAAGAGGCCTGCGAATGCGATATTCTGGTTACCACCACCCCTTCACGCCGTCCAGTGGTCAGGGATGAATGGATCCAGCCCGGGACGCACATCAACGCCATCGGGGCAGATGCCGCAGGCAAACAGGAGCTGGAATCCACTCTCTTGAAGATGGCCAAGATCGTGGTGGATGATATCGCCCAGGCCGTCCATTCCGGCGAGGTCAACGTCCCCCTATCTGAGGGAATTATTCGCGAGAAGGATGTCTATGCAGAGATCGGCGAGATCTTGACTGGCAAAAAAACCGGACGGACCAGCAATGATGAGATCACCATCTTCGACTCCACCGGCCTTGGGATCCAGGATGTAGCAGCAGGCCATGCGGTCTATGAGAAGGCTCTTCGGTCTAATATAGGGAGAAGAATGAGGCTGGCATGAGAGGATTGCCCATATGATAGCACTTCCCAACCGCTGTTATGGATATTTATTTCATGTCGCCATTAATAAAAGAGGCTGGCAGGATCTGGCATCTTGAGGCCGAAATCTATATAAATTTTGACATAGAGGCAGGCGGTGGTTATTATGGCAAAGAATAAAAAGAAGAGCAAAGGTCCACAGGATCGAAACAGCAACTATCAGATGAAGAACGGCAATCCCATCTCCAAGAATAGGGATAAAAAGGCTAGCTCCGCCAGCGCCGCGCAGGCCAGCTCCAAATCAAGCGGGCAGAAGGGCCTCCTCTCCGGCATCTCCAAGAGCATCTCCAGTGCCACAGGCAGTCTAACCAAGAAGCTCAAGCATTAAAATATAACATGCTGAGGCGTGCCGGGGTGCCTCAGGCATGCTTTTTTCATCCGCCTGATGAGAAGATCGATGGATGGATCATCAGGTATCAAGGGGATTTCGTCAGGCCTGCTCCTTCGTCCTGCTCTCGAACTCCTGTTGCACATCGCATCCGAGCTTTCCAATGGCATCCGAGCGGCATTGCCGGCAGTGCCTCATCTGCTTGATGATCTTCCCCAGCTCATCCTGAATCTTTCTCTTCTCCTCCGGCGATGGGGGCTTGATATGAGCGAACTTGTACTGGGGTATGAGGGGCATGACATTATGGATGAACACCCCCATGGACTTGATTTTGTGAGCGATATCGATGATATGCAAATCATTTATCCCCGGGATGATGACGGTATTGATCTTGACGATCTTCTTCAGCCTCACCGCTTCCTCAATCCCCTTAAGCTGCTGATTGCATAAGAGCGTCGCCGCTTCCAGGCCCTCATATCTCTTGCCCTCATAATTGACGTAGTCATAGATATGCTGGCCGATCTGGGGATCGATGGCATTCAGGGTGACAGTGATATTGCATACGCCCAGGCGATCCAGCTCCTGGATCTTATCGGGCAGGAGCAGACCGTTGGTGCTTAGGCAGAGAATGATGTTGGGATACTTCTCTCCCACCATGCGCAGGGTCTCGAAGGTCTCCTCATTGAACAGAGGCTCACCAGGGCCTGCCACAGCGACCACCTTGATGTAATGGTACTTCTCCAGCACCTGATCGACCCTTTCCAGGGCCTCCTTGGGCTTTAAAACCTGGCTGGTGACCCCGGGACGGGACTCGTTCACGCAGTCGAAGTCCCGGATACAGTATTTGCACTGGATATTGCATTTTGGGGCCACGGCCAGATGCATCCTGCCAAAGCTGTGACAGGCCTTCTCGCTGAAACAGGGATGCTCTGATATCCTCCTCAGCTGCTCCGGGTCGTAGGGGACCTCCTGTCCTCTTACATTGGCAACGGGATAACTCTCTTCACTCATGATCGAACTCCACGATTGTATTGCTCTTAGTATCCTTTCCCATGGCTAAAAGACTTGCGTGCCAGAAGGTGAAGTTAGACAAAGATACTTTAAGGAGGGGAGAGAAGGCAGGAGGTATATGCCTGACAAGAGCAAAATTGTGATCTGGCCGATATATTTCGATGCCGCCCGTTCCCGTGATGAGGGCAGAATGGTCTCCAGAGAGTACGCCATAAATGAGCCCACCCTGGATATGATCATAACGGCATCGATAAAATCCGGGCTGAAGCCGGAGATCGAGAGGGAGAAAAAGCACCCAAAGACCTGGCACAAACCAGAGGCAGCAGGCCGAATACTGGTGGCGAAGAAGGGCTCCAAATCCGCTACCTTGAAGAAGATCGCAGGATCCTTAAAGATGAAATATAAAAAGCAGGCCACTGGCAAGCGAGGTTGAGCGGTTTATATGATCGATCTGCATACCCATACAACCTTCAGCGATGGCGAGCTCATACCCAGCGAGCTGGTGCGTCGGGCAGAGGTCTTGGGCTATACCGCCATTGGCATAACCGATCATGCCGACTATACCAATATAGAGCACATCATAAGCTGCGTCTCCAAGGCCAAGTATCTGGAAGGCATACTGGATATCAGGATTCTTCCCGGGGTGGAGCTGACTCATGTGCCGCCACAGAAGATAGCGCAGCTAGCGGATCTGGCCCGCAACCTGGGCGCGGAGATCGTGGTTGTCCACGGGGAATCTCCTGTGGAGCCCGTCCGTCCTGGCACCAACCGGGCGGCTCTGGAGGCAGGCGTGGATATCCTTGCCCATCCTGGGTTCATCACCTTAGAGGAGGCGGAGATGGCCAGGGACAACGACGTCTGTCTGGAGATAACCTCCCGCTCCGGCCATAACATAACCAACGGCCATGTGGTGCAGATGGCAATTCAGGCCGGGGCGAAGATGGTGGTGGACACTGACGCCCATGCTCCCGAAGATCTCATCGATAGCGAAAGGGCAATTCAGATTGCATTTGGCGCGGGACTGACTCTTGAAGAGGCCAGGGAGATCGTCATGCATCATGCCATCATAAGATGAGACCGCTATTGAGTGGAAGATTCGATCATAGATTATGCAATGGCAGGATTCTCCGGGCATCTACCAGGGGGTTGAATAGATAGACATCGTAGCGATTGACATATCGGGCCGGCATTCTGTAAAGGGGAGGTATAAGATGGTATGTGCCGTCCTATCCGCCCGGGTATCACCCAATTTTATCGAGAAGGTCCATTCGGTCAGGCTCGTTCCCCGCATCGCTGAGGCTCTGGACCTCAATGTTATTGCTGACCTGATAAGCGATGCCTGCTTATGCCTCCCGGGGACTATTGTGGCTGAGCAGGGGGACTTATACAACCTGGAGGTCTGGAGGGCACAGAGCATCCTCGGAAGGGATTTCAAGTATCCTGAGACGATAGCAGAAAGGACCGCCATAGAGTTGGCTCATCATATATCTCTGGCCGGTCGAAGGCTTATCGTTGAACCGGATGATGAATAATTAAGGAAGAATGATAATTGATCAATAAGGACGATAATTGATGGATAATGACAAGACCGCAGTTCTTCTCATGAGGGAGAATCCTGCCAATCCAATAGATCCCTACAGGATGATAGAGCTCCGGGGCCTGGCAAATGCCGCCGGCTATCGAGTCCTGCAAGAGATAAAGCAGCGCCGAGAGAGGGACCACCGTTTTCAAATCGGCAGGGGAAAGATAGAGGAGGCCCTCTCCTGCCATCCAAAAAAGCTCATCTTCTACAATCCGCTCAGTCCCACCCAGGTATTCAACATTCGTAGCGAGTTTCCGGCCCAGGTATTGGACCGGTTCAATCTGATCCTCGAGATCTTTGCCTCCCGGGCATCCACCAGGGAGGCCAAGCTGCAGGTGGAGCTGGCCCGTCTGAGCTATGATGCTCCTCAGGTGAGAAGCGAGCTTGCCCTTAAGAAGCGGGGTGAGCAGCCAGGATTCCGCGGTGCAGGTGCTTATGAGCAGTCGATGTACCACGACATCCGGGGGAGGATGGCAAAGATCAGGGGGGAGCTTAAAGAGGTGGAGGCAATGGGCGAAGGAAGGAGAAAGAGACGCAGAGAACTGGGCTTTGACCTCATCGCCCTGGCCGGATACACCAATGCTGGCAAGAGCACCCTGCTCAACACCCTCACCGGCTCTGTGGTCAATGCCCAGGATCAGCCTTTCACCACCCTCTCTCCCACCACCAGGGCTCTTGAGATCAACGGCCGCCGAACTATGCTTACCGATACAGTGGGATTTATCGATGATCTGCCCCACTTCCTGATCAAAGCCTTCCAATCCACCCTTTCTGAGATCGCCCAGGCGGATCTGGTCCTTTTGGTTGCCGACCTGAGCGATCCATTAGAGCTTCTCAGGCGTAAGCTGGTGGCATCTCACAAGGCCCTCTGGGACTGCCAGGTGACTGCGCCCATGATCACCGTTTTGAACAAGATGGACCGATTGGATGAATTCGATGCCAGGATGAGGTTTGATCAGATAAAGGATTTGGCTCCCAATCCGGTTATGGTCTCAGCACATTCCTCTCAGGGTCAAGAGAGCCTCAAGGAATGCATCTATCAGCACCTGCCACCATTAAAGGAGTATCAAATCAGGCTCCCGTATACCTCCCGCAGCTTTGGAGAGCTGTCCCGTCTCTATGGGACGGCTGAGCTTCTGGATGTGAGCTATGAGGATGAGCTGGTCTTGAGCCTGCGGGGGAGGGCTGAGGATGTGGCCCGGCTCAGCAAGACCGTAGAGGATGGAAAAGCATAGTGCCATAGGATCAGGAGCGATGACGGAGATCTTGCATGAGCACTTTCGCCTCAAGGAGACAGCAGTCACCATCTCTGCTCGGGAGAAGGAGCATATGGATGCCGCCAGAGCATCGATTGCCGAGCAGCGCTGCTATCTAGAGGAGTTCATAGAGAACGATCCATTCTTCCGCATCACCTTAGAGCCTTATGACCTTCAAGCGAATGATGCACCGGATATCGTCAAGCAGATGATCGAATCCAGCGCTATCATTGGCGTCGGTCCCATGGCCTGTGTAGCAGGCGCAATTGCCGGTTTTGCTGTGCAGGCGATGATCGATGACGGAGCGACTTATGCCATTGTAGATAACGGGGGAGATGTCTGCATCCTAAACGACAGGCCCATACTGGTGGGAATATACGCCGGAAGCTCTTCTATTCGGGATCTTGCCTTCCAGATCCCTGCTCGCAATAAGCCTTTTGGCATCTGCACCAGCTCGGGAACTGTGGGCCCATCCATATCCTTCGGCTGTGCCGATGCAGCCACAGTCATAGCGGATAATCTGGCTTTAGCGGACGCTGCTGCCACTGCCCTGGGTAATTCTGTGCAGTCAACGGGATCGCTGAAGGAGTGCTTTTCTGCCATCGAACGGCCGGGAATAACCGGCGCACTTGTGATCAGGGGACAGGAGATGGCGCTATGGGGGGAACTGCCCCCATTGCTGCGCGCTCATGTTAGCGAGGAGAGGATTACAAAAGGATGAGTTCCGTTTGCAGTCAAAAAAAGGCTCTTTGCTATTCAGTGCGGGTGAACTTGAATCGGAGAAACTCTATGTCCCCGTGCCTTCTGTGGTGAACCGCTATGCTCTGACCNNTGACCCAACCACAGAGGCGCAGAGGAACAAAAGGCCATATCTCTGCCTGAACTCACCCCCATAATTCAGCGAAGAGCGCTCACTTGGGGCAGAGCGAGCATATCCGCCGCGATGATTATGGGCGGCCAAGAGGGACTCTTGCAGAGCCACAGTGCCTTATGCTATCATATTATCGTTTATGGATGGGAATTGTGCTCTGCAGCCGCAATCCCTTATTCATTAAAAATCCGGCCGTTTTTTATGCCATCTGGATAAAATTAATATAATGGTATTGGGCAAAACAATTGATAAATAAGAGTCCGATTAGCTGGAAAATGGAGGATATCATGGCCGAGACTAGAAATTTCGCCCTCAGGGACAAGAAGGGCAACGAGATCGGGGTTTTTACGGGAAAGCAGCCCAGACAAGCAGCCTTAAAAGCAGCCAACAGAGGTCATAAGGATATAAGGCTAAGAGAGAGGGGAACTAAGAAAGTCCATATATTTGCGGGGGAGAGGGTTAAGGTAAAGAAACCAAAGGGCGCACCGGCATGGATGCCCAATGAGATCTGGAAGCCAAAGGTAAAGAAGATCGGCGTGGAGAAGCTCGACGAGATCTGAAGGTCCAGACTCATTTTTTTCGATCAGATCGCCTTCTGGTAGTGGCGCTCAATAATTGACCTCCCGCTCTCGGAAAGAGAAAAGCCCATCATCTCCAGAGCCTTTTTTGCCTCTCCATCACTATGCAGCAGCACCTCCGCCAGGTCTTGCGGCTCATCTATATCGCAGCCTGCTCGGAAGGATTCGAAGACTGAAAAATTCAGGCATGCTTTTCGGGCGTAGGCCATATGCTCAGGAAAGCTCAGGCCATGATAGCATGTCCGGAATTTCGGGCTGCGAATGAGGATCATATTCGTCCCTCCTCCCCGTCCCGGACAGAGGACCACATCTCCTTGGCAGCTGAGAATCCCTCTTATTTCTTTCTCTCTCAAGAGGGGCAGATCGGCCATTACAATGAGAATATCCGCGGGCCAGTCGAGGTCGGCTTGATGTGATATCAGGGAGTTGAGTGCATCGTTCAGCTCCAGCTCCGACTGCAGAATCTCGACATCTATGCCCAACTCCTCAGCTCTGAACTCTTGCCTGGAGAGGATGGTCGTTCTTCCCAGGCCAAAGACCGCCGCCAGAACATCCCTGAGCATGGCAAATGCAAAGAGCCTCCGCTCTGCCGGCTTGAGAGCTGATGAAAGCCTGGTCTTTCCTTCCCGGGCTTTGAAGGGAATGATCACATGGATCGATTGCAGCATGTAATGCAATCTCCGAACTGTCAAAATCTCATCTATTCAATCGGGACCGGATTATGTCTTTCTCCTTTGCCCTGAAGAGATCATCTCCAGAGCGGGGATACTTCAGCCCCCGGAAGACCACTGCAGGGGTCAGATCCCCAGCCTCACCCATCAACAGATTGGCAGCAGCAGCGATCTCATCCGCAATCGCCTCCTGGGTGATACTGAGTGCTCTTCCATGTATGTCGAGCTCACCGCGCCAGTCTCGCAGAGCAGCGATGCCCGACCAGCCAACAGCCACACCGGCAACGCCATTGCGGAATGGACGGCCACAGGTATCGGTGATTATGACGGCACAATCCCTGCCGAGAGCCTGACGCAGCCTCTGGGCGCTGCTGCAGGGATCTCTCGGCAGCAGCAGTATCATTTCATCACCCACATTGGACTGATCAATCCCGGCATTAACGCCGATATGGCCAAAGTGGGTCACAGTCAAGAGAAATGGTCGCTCGATCAATATATCGCTGGATTCTTCAAAAACTGCCTGCACAAATCTGGGGTCCTTTCCCAGATCGCGGGCGGCCTCTATGGCGTAGCTGCTCGGTTGGTAGTCATCCAGATGCCTCATCCTGCCTTCTGATTTGGCCACGATGGTGCTGGCAAGGCAGATGACATCCCCGTCCTCGATCTCAAAGAGGGACTGGATAAGCGTTGGGATATCGTCTCCTTCTTTTATAATCGGCAGGCCACGGATCAGATAACCCTTTAAAGATGCTGCTGGCTCAGACATAACCAATCGATCCGAAACCTGTAAACTGTAATTCTCTACTGCGGTCGCGAGCCAGATGGCAATCTGCTCAGGCGGTACAACCTGGCCTGAACCAGGAGATCGAGCAGATAAGAGTAGTTAGCAGCGACTATTGCAGTTCGCTCGTCGCTGATCTCTATCCAGGGAAGACCACCATAACCTTCTGCAAACTCCCTCCAGAACAAAGGAGGGAAAAACTCCAGTTGATACTTATGCTCTTCTGTAAAGGTGAGGGTGATCTTCTCCTCCATTCAAGACACCTTGCCCTTCCTCTCCACAACCTCGGCAAAGGCTAGGGTTCCGCTGATCTTCTTGATCTTAGCTCGGACGATCTCCCCTTTTATTGCGCTGGGCACGAAGATGAGATACTTGTCGACCTTGGCTATGCCGTCGCCCTTATTGCCCACAGACTCAATGCGCAGCTCATAGGTCTCTCCCTCCTCGATGACGTCCTTTTGAACCGCTGTCGTTGCCTTTCTCTTGCGCACCGGCCGATGTGCGCCGCAGGCATCGCACTTGAGGGTGAGGACGCGGTCGCTCTTGATGAGATGAGTATCTGGAAGCCTGCACTCTGTGCAGACGACATACTCCTCGAAGTAGGATTCTATCTGGCGGGCGATGGCGGTCTCGCCAAACTTTCCCTGAAAGATCCCCCTCTGTCCCTCGATCTTTCCGGCTGTACCCATCTCCTGGAGAAGATACTTCATAAGGTGTTCCGGATCACGATTCAGAGTATCAGCTATAGCCCCAAAGTTCTCAAGGACGGTGGTCTTGCCCTCATAGAATACCTTCGCAGAAGGTATCACAAACCTCTCCTTGGACTCTCTGTTGGCGGGCATCTTCTTCATGGCCCTATCCAGGCCCGCTAAATAGTCATCCATCCAGATTACCTTATCAGCTCTTGACCGGATTCAACTATGATCTGAATGGGAGTGGGCAGCTTATGTCCGGCTCTGGTCAATGCTTCTTTAGCATCGTTGAGGTACTGAGGGGGTATTCCCAGGGTGAAGAGCTTCTGGCCGGCTTCAACTCTGGCCGCGGTCCCTACCGCTTTGCCGAAGGCCATTCTCATTCCGCTGGATACACGGTCCGCACCTGCGCCGGTGGCCTGCTTGTTCTCGCGAATGACATGATGGGGATATGTTCTGAGCTTGAGGTGGAAGTTGGTCCTGCCCATTTGCTTCAGGAGGTAACGGTTGGCTGCTACTCTTGCCGCTTCCAGGGCGGTGTGCCTGATCTGGCAGGGCTCCATGACAACCAGTGTCAGCTTTAGGGGATAGTCCTCCTGCAGATTCCCCATATCATAGTGAACTACCTTGCTTCCCGGAACGCCCCCCATGTACTTTCTGCGCGTGTAGGGACGTTCATGCCTTCGATACATGCTTGCTGGCTTGCGTGTCAAAACTAATTCCTCCAATAATCCTGAGGTTGGTGCACTATTCACCTTGCTTATAAGGTTTTGGCTAAACGGTGATCGGTATGGAGTGGGAGATCTCGCCGGCCAATGAGGTCTTCATCAGTGTGACGACCTCCTCTGGATTGTTGGCCAGCACCCACATCAGCTTGACCAGGGCCACCTCAGGCAGCATATCGCCCCCCTCAATTGCACCGGCATCAAGCATATCTCGACCGGTATCGTATACCCGGTCACATATCCTGCCCCGCAGGCACTGTGAGGTCACGACCACCGGTATATTCTCCTCCTTTGCCCTGCCAATTCCCTCTATCCAGTCGGAGGCAACGTGACCTAAGCCCGTCCCCTCCAGGACCACTCCCCGGTAACCTTTATCGATATAGTAATGCAGGATCTCCGGAGAGGATCCCGGGGTGTACTTGACCAGACTGCACCTGGGCTCAAGCCTCTCATTCAGCTCCATCTCCACCTCGCCCCGGTGGCAAAAGGGAAGATAGGTCTCTACCTTTCTGCTGAGGTAATCTACCCTGCCCAGAGGGTGCTGGTTGATGGTCTGGAAGGCATCCCGACGAGAGGTATGCATCTTGCGAACCCGTGTGCCTCGATGGATGGTGCAGTAGTCGTCATTGGTTGTGCCGTGCATGACCACGCTGACCTCGGCGATATCGCTGGTGGCAACGGTAGCTGCACAGACGGCATTCATGGAGGCATCGCTGCTGGGACGATCGGAGCTCCTCTGGGAGCCGACCAGCACCACAGGAACCGGGGTCTTTAGCATGAAGGAGAGTGCGGCAGCAGTGTACATCATGGTGTCAGTGCCGTGGGTTATGACGACTCCTTCTGCGCCCCTCTCGATCTCCTCTGCCACCGACCGCGCGAGGGCCGTCCAGTAGTCCGAACGCATATTCTCGCTCAGGATCTGGTAGATCACCCGAGCTCGATAGTTGGCGATCTCCTCCAGCTCAGGGATGGCGGTGATGATCTCGCCGGCGGAGAACTGGCTGGTGACTGCTCCCGTCCGGTAGTCAACCTTGCTGGCTATTGTCCCTCCGGTTGAGAGAATGGATACCGGGGGCAGGCCAGGCTTATCCTTGAGGGGTCTGTCCAATTGCTGGGATTTGATCTCCTTGCCTTTTTCTATGAGCTTGATGTCGCTCTCTCTTGCCTTAAGGCCGATGTTGTAGCCGTTCTTGAGCTTTATGACCACGTGATCCGCACGGCGGGATGGCATGAGAACCCCCTCATAGGAGATGCCGTTCCTCTCCACCAAGACTCTATCTCCCAGATCCATTTCGTCCTCACCAGAATGCAAATTTGCTTCTGTCACTATTGCTCGTATCTAAAAACGTTCCCCTTGGGAGATGGAGGCAGCGGCATGGTATCAGATAGTAAACTACTCCGGCCTAAAG
>NZ_DAIK01000031.1:0-1949 GCF_002496085.1 Methanosaeta sp. UBA458
CCTCCTGCCAGGATTATAGCGGATCGCATAGCTTCCAGCCATTCTCCTGGCAGTCCTCCTCCAGGGCTTTATCCAGAGCCTTTTGGGGGTTGGAGAACATCTTCTCGCTCTTTAATATCACATGCTCCTGGCTGATAGAAGCCGTTCTCTCTGCTGCCTCCTGGAAGATCTTCCGGATCAGAGCCTCATCCACCCGGCCGTCGGCCTGAACGACAATAGATACAGCAATCTGCTGGGTGAACCGATTTCCATAAATGATGCATCCCATAGCTCCGCGATCTCGGATCCTGACCTCCTTCCCGGTGATGTCGACCTGCAACTGGCTCCCAGGGGCGAGGTAGATCCTTCTTCGCCTCTCCAGCTGGGGGGTGATCTCTGTTACCTCTCCCACCAAAAGGTCGCCCCGCCTCCAGACCTTGTCCCTGCCGTCTGTTACCTGCAGAATGGCCCCAATCTCCATAGCTTTGGCCAAAAGAGCCTCATCATCCGAGATCCGGCCACAATAGAGCTCCTCCTCGAGCTCGGGCCAGCTGCCCAGGAAGGTGATGGAACGCCTATCGCCTCCTATCACCGCTTCCTTGCTCTTGGCCAGGGCGACTACCAGTGACATCTTCTGATCCTTTCCTGAGCTTTTTCTCTATGCCTATTCCTTTTGATCCTATTCCGTTACTGTTGGTCCTTTGTCTGATCCTCTGTGGCGTTCAGGGTCTGCCGAAGGAGCATGGCCACGGTGAGCGGCCCAACCCCGCCTGGAACCGGTGTTATCGCTCCAGCGATCTGGGATACCTCCTCATAGTCCACATCTCCCACCGTCTTGTCTCCTACCCGGTTTATGCCCACATCAAAAATATAGGCTCCCGGCCGGACCATCTCCTTTTTGATGAGGCCTGGAACTCCGGCGGCCACCACCAGTATATCTGCATCGCGAGTGTGCTCGGCCAGGTCGCGGGTAAAGACATGGCATACCTGCACCGTAGCATTGCGGTTGAGCATCATGGCCGCCAGGGGCTTGCCCACCACATTGCTGTGGCCGACAATGACCACCTCCGTCCCCTCCAGCTTCTTATCAAGCCTCTCTAAGGCATAGATGATCCCCAGAGGTGTGCAGGGCACCAGCCTCTCCGCTCCCAAGAGCAATGCCCCCATATTCCGAGGATGGAATCCATCCACATCCTTCTCGGGCAGAATGCTCATCATCGCCCTCTGAGGATTCAGTCCCCCAGGGAGGGGCAGCTGAAGCAGTATGCCGTTGATATCCTCTCGAAGACTAAGCTCCTCTATTTTGGCGATGATCTCCTCTTCTGTGCTGCTTTCCGGCAAAAGCACGTTCTCGGATCTTATTCCTGCCCGGGAGCAGGCGGAGTGCTTGAGACGGATGTACATCTGCGAGGCCGGGTTCTCTCCCACCAAAACTGTAGCCAGGCCGGGGACTATACCCTTATTAGCAAGCTTCTTCGCCCTCAGGAGCGTCTCCGCTTCCACCTCACCGGCCAGAGCCTTTCCATCTATTATAGTTGTCAGTTCGATCACACCATATCTGGATACAGGGGGAACTGGTCGCAGAGGGCCTTGGCCTCAGAGCGAACCCTAGCTATGGTCTTCTCATTGTTGATGTCGCGGAGCACCATGGTGATCATATCGGCGATCTGGGCCATCTGCTTCTCCTTCATGCCTCTGGTGGTCATGGCCGGGGTGCCAATCCGAATGCCGCTGGTGATGAATGGCGTGGCCGGGTCGAAGGGTATCATGTTCTTGTTCAGGGTGATTCCCGCTCTCTCTAAAGTCTCATCAGCCACCTTTCCGGTGATCCCCTCTTTCAGCAGCTTGACCAGGAGCAAATGGTTATCCGTCCCACCGCTGACCAGATCGAAGTCGTTCTTCAGCAGCCGCTCAGCTAAAGCCCGGGCATTCCTGATCACCTGGAACTGATATTCCTTGAACTCCGGGGT
>NZ_DAIK01000031.1:1988-3713 GCF_002496085.1 Methanosaeta sp. UBA458
CTCGGTCCCCGCAGGGTCTTATGAGTGGTGGTGGTGACGATATCCGCATAGGGCACGGGAGAGGGATGAGCGCCCACCGCACACATGCCGGCGATATGGGCGATATCCGCCATAACCTTGGCCTCCACATCATCGGCGATCTCCCTCACCGCCTTGAAGTCGATGGTCCGGGGATAGCTGGATGCGCCCACCACAATGAGCTGGGGGCGGGACTTTCGGGCGATGTCTGCCATCTCGGAGTAGTCGAGCATCTCCGTCTCTCGGGAGACGTTATAAGGGACGATCTTGTACATCTTGCCTGAGAAGTTGACCGGACTGCCGTGGGAGAGGTGGCCGCCGTGAGCGAGGTTCATACCCATGATGGTATCGCCCGCGTTGAGCACGGCGAAGTAGGCAGCCATGTTGGCCTGGGTGCCGCTATGGGGCTGGACGTTAACATGCTCTGCGCCAAAGAGCTTAAGGCAGCGCTCTCTTGCCAGATTCTCGGCCAGGTCCACGCAGCCTGTGCCGCGATAGTAGCGTTTGCCGGGATAGCCTTCGGCATACTTATTGGTCATGACACAGCTCTGCGCCTCCATGACCGCTCTACTGGTGAAGTTCTCTGATGCAATCAGGATGATATTATTTCGCTGCCTCTCCAGCTCAGACTGGATCGCGGCTGCGATTTCGGGATCTACAATATCTAGGGATTTCAAATCGAATCACCGGTGCTAATTAGCGAGATGGGTGGTGTTTACTGAGGAGGGCAAAATAGATTATGGTATGAGCCCGAGATATGAAGCTCTGGCACTGGCACCATAACTCTTTTATTGCCTCCTGCAAAGGTAATCTGGATGCTTATAAGAGCGAGGACTATCGCTGACTACCAATTTGGCAGGGGCGCGGGCAGTGCCCTCTTTCCCGATGGCACGACATACAGCCTCTCCAAGACTCGCCGGCTGAGATATCTCTACTGGGAAGAGGAGAGGGTGGCCACTGTCCGAGCAAGGGACAACCTCCTGACCCTGAGCATGATCGGCGCAAAGAGGCTGCATGATCTGTTCTGCAGCCCTAGGCTTCGAGTGGTGGCCTCGGATGATGCTGCGCCATTCATCGCCAAAGGTGGCAATCTATTCGCCAGGCACGTCATTGCCGTTGACCCGGAGATTCGAGCCGGTGAGGAGGTTTTGGTTGTTGACTCGCAGGATCGGCTTTTAGCCACGGGCACAGCCGTCCTCGCGCCTGAGGAGATGATGCAGATTAAAAGGGGGCTGGCGGTCCAGGCGAGAAAGGCGGCAGAGAATTGATTTTCACTGCACTTTTATCTGGGCTGATCTGCTGCCGGAGATGCTGCAATAGGCCGTTGCCTTAAGGATGTCTCCTGCAGTGGCATTAATCTGATAGTAATAGCTGAAGGTGTTGGCAGCAGTCTGGTTAGCGTATTCTTTTCTCAGGACATCATCGCCATTTTTCTGCACTACAACCTCCCGGACGTAGTGGCTGGGATTTGTTGAGGTATGGGTTACGGTCGCATTCAATGTCTGATTCGTATTATCATAAGCGAGGAGGACCTGGGAGGGAGAGTGAGCGAGGACTGGAATTGACAGAATGAGAAGCAGAATGATTGCAGCGAGGCCTTTGATTGCTGGGGTCAAGAAAGGCGACACATCTCCGTTCGTGTCTATAGATATCTTATCATTATTGGACATATCAAAAACACCTATCAGTGAAACGGCGGCGACGCAC
>NZ_DAIK01000131.1:0-655 GCF_002496085.1 Methanosaeta sp. UBA458
CGAGCATATCCCGAGGTGGGAAGCACATGATTCGTCCCGCTGGCATAGTCCCCTGCCGCCACCGGGGTGAACTTGCCGAGGAACACGCTCCCTGCATTGCGAATGGACCTCAGGACGTTCATGGGCTCCCTGGTGATTATCTCCAGATGCTCCGGAGCGAAGGCATTGACAAAATCAAGCGCCTCATCCATATCGTCCGCCAGCAGAATGGCACTGTGCTCCAGGCTCTCAGAAACAATATCGCTGCGTGCAGCCCCAGGAGCCTGAATGTTCAATTCCTCCGCCACGGCGCTGGCCAGGAGATCATCCAGGGATACGAAAACGGAGATCGATTTGGGATCGTGCTCTCCCTGAGCGATCATATCGGCAGCTATCACCCCAGGATCCGCTGTCCGATCGGCCAGGATCAAGACCTCGCTGGGACCAGCAGGAAAATCGATCTCCACCGAGCCTCGGGTAAGCATCTTGGCGGCAGTGACATAGACATTGCCCGGCCCCACGATCTTGTCCACCCTTTCAATGCTATCTGTGCCCAAAGCCATGGCCGCTATCGCCTGAGCCCCTCCGAGCTTATAGATCTCGTCAGCTCCTGCCATATCCGCAGCAGCCAGCGTCAATGGATTGATCGATCCGTCTTTTTGGGGCGGGGTGCAGA